>JBAUGC010000524.1:0-9320 GCA_049679485.1 Xanthobacteraceae bacterium | reverse complement strand
CGTTCTGTCGACCCGGCCGGCGCCTTCGTTGATCCGACCACGCGTGAGCGGGCACGGCGGGCTGGCCTCGATGCTGCCGCCTTTCTTGCGGACAACAATTCCACGGGGTTTTTCAATGGTATCGGCGATTTGTTCCGGCCCGGTCCGACGTTCACGAACGTCACCGACTTTCGGGCCATCATTGTTGACAGCCATTGAGCCTTGACCGGATTCTGAACCGGAAATGAGCGACGCGATTTACTTGAGAACTGGGGCGGGCGCGGTAACCGCAAGCGTGCTGACCTTGCTCGGGCTGATTGCCCTAGCGACGCCGGCCGCGGCCGATTTCCGGCTGTGCAACAACACTGCTAGCCGGGTGGGCGTCGCTGTCGGCTACAAAGGCGCCGACGGCTGGACCACGGAAGGCTGGTGGAATCTGCCCTCGCGCTCGTGCGAGACCGTGCTCAAGGGCAATCTCGTCGCGCGTTTTTATTACGTCTATGCCATTGATTACGATCATGGTGGGGAGTGGATGGGGCAAGCCTATATGTGCACCCGCGACAAGGAGTTCACGATTCGCGGCATCGCCGACTGTCTGGCGCGCGGCTATGATCGAACCGGCTTTTTCGAAGTAGACACCGGCGAGCAGCCCGGCTGGACGGTGCAACTGACGGAATCGAGCGAACAGGCGCCGCAGCATCCACTGCTGCCGGGGAACCCGTTGACGCCGATCCAGTCGTCTCCGCATGCTGGCACCCGGATCGCACCCCCAGCGGCTACACCCGGCATCCGCCAGGGGCCCGGCGCGCCGACGCTGCTCACTCCGCCCGCAGGCCAGGCGCGATGAGGCGCCAGCGGCGCACCAAACTGGTGGCGACGCTTGGACCAGCTTCTTCGAGCCGTACCGTCATCGCCCGATTGTTCGAAGCCGGCGCCGACGTATTCCGCATCAACATGAGTCACACCGCGCCCGACAAGATGCGGGAACTGGTTGAGACGATCCGCGCCGTTGAAGCCGATTATAGCCGGTCGATCGGCATCCTGGTCGATTTGCAGGGACCGAAGTTGCGGCTCGGCAGTTTCACGAACGACTGGGCGGTGATCGAACGCGGCCAGGACTTCATCCTCGACGCCGACCCGGCCCCGGGCGACTCCACGCGCGTGAATCTTCCGCATCCGGAAATCTTCGCCGCGATCAAAGCGGGCGATGCACTTTTGATCGACGACGGCAAATTGCGGCTGGCGGTGACTGAAGCTCAACCGCAGCGGATTGTCGCGTGCGTTCAGGTCGGCGGCAAAGTATCGAACCGCAAGGGCGTAAGCCTGCCCCAGACCGTCGTACCGGTTGCCGCGCTCACGGCGAAGGATCTGGCCGACCTCGAAGCCGCGCTCGACGCCGGCATCGACTGGGTGGCGCTGTCGTTCATCCAGCGCCCGGAGGACGTGGCGGAAGCGAAGAAGATCACCCGCGGGCGCGCGGCGGTGATGGCCAAGATCGAAAAGCCCCAGGCCGTAGCGCGGCTCAATGACATTCTCGATCTCGCCGATGGATTGATGGTCGCGCGCGGCGACCTCGGCGTCGAGATGCCGCTCGAAAAGGTTCCCGGCGTGCAAAAGGAAATGACTCGCGCCTGCCGGCAGGCCGGAAAGCCGGTGATTGTCGCTACGCAGATGCTGGAATCGATGATCGCGAGCCCGGTGCCGCCGCGCGCGGAAGTCTCGGATGTTGCCACCGCGATTTTCGACGGCGCCGATGCGGTGATGCTGTCGGCCGAATCGGCGTCCGGTCAATACCCGGTCGACGCGGTCGCCACCATGAACCGGATCGCCGAGGAGGTTGAGAACGACCCGATCTATCTGCCGGCGCTCCACGTTCTGCGTACCGAGCCGGAAGCGACCGGCGCTGACGCCATCGCCGCAGCGGCAAGGCAGGTTGCCGAGACGCTCGATCTTTCGGCCATCGTTTGCTGGACCAGTTCCGGCGCTACCGGAATGCGTGTTTCCCGCGAGCGCCCGAAGCCGCTGATCGTCGCCATTTCGCCCATCATGGCCACCGGACGAAAGCTGTCGCTGGTTTGGGGCGTTCACTGCGTTGTCGCCGAGGACGCCCGCGATCAGGATGACATGGTGGAGCGCGCCTGCCAGATCGCGTTCGCGGAAGGCTTCGCCAAAGCCGGGCAGCGCGTCATTATCGTCGCCGGCGTACCGCTCGGCACGCCCGGCACGACCAACATGATTAGGGTCGCCTTCGTCGGCGGACGTGCCACAAGCGACATCTGATTTTCGAGGAGTGAGGAGCGACGGGACGGTCGCTCTAGTTTGCGAGCGCGCTCGTCGCGGCTCGCTGCTCTACCGAGCGGCTAAGCTCCTCAACGGCAGCCGCGACACGGTCGGCCGCGGCGTGGTGCAGCATGTGCCCACAGCCCGGCACCACCTCGACCTTTACCATCGGCGTCGCGGCGGCAAGTTTCATCGAATGGTGCTCCGGCGGCACCAGCGGATCCCGGTCGCCGCAAAGTGCAATCGTCGGAGTCGCCAGGTTGTCGTAACGGCTCGCCTGCTGCGCGAGAAAATCGTCGAGGCAGCCAATGTCGGCCCAATTGGCCAACAGCGTCGGCGGCCGCAACACCAGCATCGCCGCGGTGCGCTTCACGTAACGATGCGGCAGCGACTGCGGCAAGAACGCAGTCCGGGAACCCGGGCGGATCAATATCGCACCAAACGGCAGCGCCAGCGTGTGCGCAAAGAACCATCCGATCGGTGTTGCCAGCATGGCGTTGATTTTGGTCATGCGCCACAGCCCCGGATGCGTGGGGGCCGCGACGAGCACGAGCCCGGCTGCGCGTTCGGGAAAATCGAGTGCAAAGGTGAGCGCGAGCGTACCGCCCCAGGAATGGCCGACGATGATGGCGCGGCCGACGCCGAGTTTATCAAGCAAATCACGCAAAACTGACGCCTGGTAAGCGGGCGAACTGCCGTCGCCGCGTCTGCGGGCACTGAAACCAAAGCCCGGACGGTCGACGAGAATGACGCGGTGACGTGCGGCGAGCCGTTCGCTGAGCGCAAGATTCATATCCTGGAGATTGGCGCCGGCGCCATGCAGAAGAACGACCGGAGGCGCTTCATGGGCGCCGTCTCCAAGTTCGATCAGGTGCTGACGAAAGCCGTCGACTTCAATGAAGCGGCCGGGCGGCACATGCGCCCGCTCGATCAGGCGTTTTCCGATAAAGGTGATGACAGCGCCGGCGCACAGGACGACAACGATGATCGTGATCGTGGTCATAAGCTTCGCGCCATCCTGACGCCAATGACGGTGCCGCGCATCCCGGCGCAAGCGGAACCGACTTAGTAAGCTGCGATTGTTGGGCGCCGATTACGAGAAAATCATGGCGGCGGCAGCTCCGCGACAGCTCAGAGTGCTTGTCCCTTCAGCCAGCTGCTGCCCCGTGCGTAAAGCTTTTCCAGTTCGGGACCTTCAATCCCCGGCATGTCCGGCTTCACCTTGTAGCCGATCTTGCTCTGCAGATAGGCAAGGTGACGATAGCCTTCGGGGAAGCTTTTGAGCAAATCCCGATCGAGCACGAGCTTGGCCGAAGGATCGACCGGATCGAGCCGGTCCTTTTCGTAGATGGGCTGGCGCAACACCAGGCCCCAGCGGCCGCCGCGCTTTTCAAAGAAGTCGTAGAAGCGCCCGGTACACACAACATCGCAGATCACGCCTTCGACCGCCGCCCGCTGCGAAATCGTCATCTTGGTTTGCGCAACCGCGCGATTGCCAGCGACCTCAATCGCGCTACCGCCAAGGAAGTGCAGGATGCGCACGCCGCGTGCCCAGCCTTCGTCGTTGACCTTGATGAATTCCTCGTAGCCGCCCTGAAACCAGGTCGCCATCATGCGGCCGTCGGCGTGCCACACGGTGCGGAAGCGGTCCCACAAGCGCGCATCGCGCCACACCGCCCAGTGTTCCACGAGTTCGCGGATAACGACTTTGTCCGCGACGACGTCATTCATGGCATTCCCCCGGCATTCGTCACCGGCGCAAAGCGCCGATGTTCCATCAGCCCAGACAGAAAGATGAGATGAAGTGCCGGGTCAAGGATACAAGCCGAAGTCCGGCGATGACGACAAATCAGAGATCCCGCCCCTCGACTTTCTCGCGCAGCGTCTTCACCACGTCGGGAACGTGCTCGAGGTGAGGGTCAACCGCGAGCGCTCGGCGGTACGCTTCGAGGGCATGCTTGTCGTCACCGATCTCTTGCAAGATGAGACCCAGACCGGACAGAGCCCCGAAATGCCGCGGTTCGCGTAGCAAAACTTCGCGAATATCAGCGACCGAGTGCCCGTACTCCTTCATCAAATAGTAGACCGTGGCGCGCCGATTCCAAGCCTCCACATAGTCCGGCTTAAGCGTAATGACGGCGTCCAGTAACTTGATTGCGAGGTCGTAGTCCTTCTCGTCGGTCGCCGCCTTTACGCGCGCCATGAGCAAATTGCAGGTGTCGCTACTTGACACCATCCACAGCGCCCAGATGCGATCTTCGATCGCCTTGGCGCTCTCGGCGTCAGGCGCGATCTTCAGGCCGGCGAACAGCGTGTCGAGATTATAAGTCTTGTCGCCCCGTCCGGGCCGTGGCAGATCGTCCGGCGGCGCTACCCAGTCAGGCGCCGGAGTGCCTTCGGGCTTACTTTGCGCCAGTGCCGGCTCCACGAGCACACCGGGCCCGAGAAGTATCGTGCCGAGAGCAAGCGCGGATAGGAATCGCGACACCATCACAAACGAATTTAGTCGCCGCGCGTGGCGCGGCAAGCCCGAAAATTGGTCAAAGTCGCGTGAAGGATACGGCAGCTTTAGCGGCGCGGCTTCAGCCTTGGCGGGCTTTAAATCGCCGCTGCGTCTTATTGATGACGTAAACGCGCCCTTTGCGGCGGACGATGCGGTTGTCGCGGTGGCGGCCCCGCAGCGATTTCAATGAATTACGGACTTTCATAACCGATATCCCGATCTTTGCGGGTTTGCTTAAGGAGCGCCCGCCGCCTTGTCAATGATGCCAATCAATGATGCCAAGTGTTTGGCGGCCCGGCCTTATACCGACGCCAACCGCGTGCGTTCGCGCGCTGTGGGGCAGGCGCGCGTCCAGCGACCTGCCCTCGACGGCCGAAAAGCTGGTCGCGCGGTCGATCGGCAAAAAGCGGCATTGTCCGCGCCTGCGTAACTTTACTCGGCAGCGATCCGCGGCGCCGGACGGAGCGATTGCGCGGCCGCCAGCGCCTGGTCGAGATCGGCCAGAATGTCGTCAATGTGCTCGATGCCGACCGACAGCCTGATCATCTCCGGCCGCACCCCCGCCTTGTCTTGTTCCGCCGCCGACATTTGCCGATGCGTCGTCGATGCGGGATGGCAGGCGAGCGACTTGGCATCGCCTATGTTGACCAGCCGTCTGAACAGTTTAAGGGCATCGTAGAACGCTTTTCCCGCCTCAAGGCCTCCGGCGACACCGAAGGTCAGGAGCGAGCACGCGCGCCCGCCAAAATATTTTTGTGCCAGTGCGTGATACGGGCTTTCCGGAAAGCCGGCGTAGTTGATCCAGGCGACGCGAGGGTCGTCGCGCAGAAATTCGGCGACGCGGCGCGCATTTTCGACGTGGCGCTCGACGCGCAGCGCGACAGTCTCGATCCCCTGCAGCAGCAGGAAAGCGGATAGCGGCGCGAGCACCGCGCCCGTTGTCCGCAGATAGACGCTGCGGCACCGCGCGATATAGGCGGCTTTTCCGAAGCGCTCGGTATAGACGAGACCGTGATAGGAGCGGTCTGGTTGATTGAACATCGGAAAGCGGTCGGCGTGCGCCCGCCAGGGGAAGCGGCCCGAATCGACGATGGCCCCGCCCAGCGTGGTGCCGTGGCCTCCCAAAAACTTGGTCAGTGAATGAACGACAATGTCGGCGCCGTAGTCGATAGGGCGGAGCAAGATCGGCGTCGCTACGGTGTTATCGACCACGAGTGGAATGCCGTGCCGCGCCGCGATCTTGGCCAGCGCTTCAATGTCGCAGATGTTTCCGGCCGGATTGCCAATGCTTTCGCAGAAGATCGCGCGCGTTTTTTCATCAATCAGCCGCTCGACTGCTTCAGCCTGATCGGACTCGGCAAAGCGGACGTTGATGCCCTGCCCCGGCAGCATGTGCGCGAACAGCGTATGCGTCGTACCGTAAAGCTGCGGGACCGAGATGATGTTGCTGCCGATCTCAGCGAGGTTGAGCACAGCGTAGTTCAGCGCCGCTTGTCCCGAGCTGACGCACAAAGCCTCGAGGCCGCCTTCGAGTTCAGCGACGCGGCGTTCGAGTACCGCGGTGGTTGGGTTACTGATGCGGCTGTAGCGGTGCCCGGGCACTTCAAGATTGAACAGCGCGGCGCCGTGATCGGCACTTTCAAATTCGTAAGCTACAGTCTGATAGATGGGGACCGCGACGGCCCTGGTTGTCGGCTCGGTGTCGTAACCGCCGTGAACAGCAACCGTATCGCTTTTCATAACTCCCCGCCGCTGTTGCGTCTTCCAACCCGCTCCGATGCTATCTTCTTTTAATTTTTTATGCGTGGCGGATGAAGAAAACAACTTAACTGCATTTGATCGGAAGTAATAACCTTAACGGCTTCGTTTCGTTCCCTCGGCAACCGCTGACCCGATCTAGTTCGACGATCGGGACGAGCGGTGACTTAAATGCAGCGCGGCTCACGACGCACGCTGGACGACGGCGGCGATGGCCGCAACGGAAAGCGCGAGCCAGGCGACAATCAGGATCATGCCGCCCGTCGGCGCGGCGAATGCAAACAAACGGTGGCCCAGGAACGCGCGACTGGCGATGTCGCCGGAAAACAGCGCTGCGCCGACGACCCAGGCAATCAGAACCGCCAGCATCAGCGGGCGCCATAAGAGACCTTGCTGCGCAAGCGCGGAGCCGCCGAGCAAAGCCGCGGCATGGAACAACAACATGTAGGCCGCGCTGCCGAGGCCGGCGTTAAGCGCTGCGTGTGCGCCGGCCGCGGCCAAGACAATGCCGCCCGCGCCCATCAAGCCAGCCAGAATAAGTAAGATAGTCAGAACCACCATCGCGTCCTTACGTCACCGGAATAGGTGTCGTTGCGAGCGAAGCGCCGCTACGCCGTCGTGCCGGCGTCAACCGTCAGCACAGTGCCGGTGATATTGCGCGCTTTGTCGCTGAGCAGAAACTCGACCGCGTTAGCCACGTCGTCCACCTCGGGAAAGCGGCGCAGCGCGGTCCTGCGCACGATCTGCTGGCGCTGTTCGTCGCTAAACACACTCGTCATGTCGGTCGCCAAAAATCCCGGCGACACCGCGTTGACGTTGATGCCGAGGCGCCCGACCTCGCGGGCCAGCGAACGGGTGAAGCCGAGCATCGATGTTTTGGTGGCGGCGTAAGCGGCAAGACCGCTGTAGCCGGTGGCCCCGATGATCGAGGCAATATTGACGATGCGGCCGGCGCCGGCGGACATCATGCCGCGCACCACATATTTGGTGAGCACAATCGGCGACAGCGTGTTCACCCGCACCTGCTCCTCGATCTTGGCGTTGTGCATCATCGCCAGCGCACCCTCGATCCCAAGGGCGGCGTTGTTGACGAGACCGAACAACGGACCGAATTCCTTGCGCAGACCGTGCACCAGCCCGGGAATTTCGTCGATTTTGCCGAGGTCGAATGGCACGAAATGCAGCGCGCCTTTATTCACGCGCTCCGCTTGCGCAAGCGCCGTCGTGAAGTCCTTATTTTTGCGCCGGGCAACGGCAATGACCTGGTAGCCCGCGCCGGTGAGTTTTTGACAGATGGCGAGACCGAGGCCGCGGCTGCCGCCGGTCACGAGCACGCTGCGCGTCGCATCCGCCATGTTCTTATCGCTCGCGGCGCGCCAGCTTGCCGGCCGCGCCGATGCCGAGCGCCGGCACGAAACTGATCGCCGCCGGGACCTTGTGGCGCGGCAGCGTCTCGCGACAAAGCTTTAGAATATCGTCCCTGATCATGGTTTGCTGCGCGCCAGCTCCGTCCGGATCGGATTTGAGGACCACATCGGCGACCGCGATCGCACCAGTGATCGGATTTTTTTTGGACCACACCCGCGACATTCCCACCTGCGGGTGCTGATTGATGACCGCCTCGATCTCTTCCGGATGAACCTTCAGCCCGCCGACGTTGATGACGCCGCCTTTGCGGCCGGCAAAGAAGTAGCGATCGCCCCGCCGCTCGACAATATCACCGGTATCGACAAATCCATCGGCGTCGGCGAGCGTCTGCTCGGTACCGACATAGCGCGACGCCGCGCGCGGCGAGCGGATGCGCAGTGAGCTGTCGGAAAAGACCTTCATTTCCACGCCGTCGCGGATCGGGCCGATATACGACGCGGGAAAGCCGGCCAGACCGTCGTTGACGTCAAAGGCGACGCCGGCCTCGGTAGAGGCGTAGGCATGGCCGACCGCCGCCTGTGGAAATGTTGCCCGCAGCCGGTCGAGAATCGCCTGGTCGGCGATTTCTCCCGACAGCCTCACATAACGCGGCGTGATCTTGCGGATCGTCGGATTCATCAATGCGCTCCGCCACTGCGAAGGCGTGCCCGAAAGGTGGGTAACGCCGTGCTGCGCCAGGCGATCGAGATGATCAGCGATGGGCTCGCCAGCGCTGGAAAGGACCAGCGAAGCGCCGCCGAGCACGGCGCGAAGGTACATCTGCAAACCGCCATAACGGCGGATGTCGTAAAAGGTGCCCCATACCGCGGCGCCGTCCGCAACACTTCGGGCTCTTACGGCCGCCGTAAGACCAGCGGCGTCGTGCATGACCAGTTTCGGTACGCCTGTCGTGCCGGACGTCAGCAGCAGCCACTGGGTGCGACAGTCGACCGGCGGGCAGGCTTCAGCAGCAGCGACCGTTGGTTCGCAGGTGACCCGGACGGGAAGATTGAGCGCCGGGCTTTGCTGTGTCTTATCGTCAACCACCGCCGCATCGATCTCAGCCGGGGCTAACACGGCGTCGAGATCAGCGGCGTCGACATCGGGCGGCAGGATCACGATGCGCCGCGCCCGGCCGTCCAACTCGATCAGCGCCAGCGCTGTCGTCAGCTGGCTTTCGGTCGCTAAGACAACAGACCGGTCCGAAAGCTCTGCGAGACGCCCGCCAAGACTCGTCCCATGACGCAGATCCGTGTTGCAAGCGGACGCTGTTCGATCCCAGAAAAATCCGGAGGCCGATGTATTGGCGAGAGCATCCCGCAGCGACGGCGCTTCAGCGCGCGCCATGCTCATAGACTTTCACGAATTCGCCGAGCGTAACCGGAAAATAAGC
>JBAUGC010000523.1:0-2083 GCA_049679485.1 Xanthobacteraceae bacterium | reverse complement strand
TCCGATCGCAATCGCCTGCTTGGCCGAGCGCACGCCATGCTCGCCATGGTGAATTTTGTCGATTTCCTCGTGGATGAACTCGCCGGCCTGCGTCGAGGCCGCTTTGCCTTCGCGCTTGTCTCGACGGGCCTTTTCGATAGTTCGCTTCAACGGCATTTCCATCCTCTTGCACAGCCATCCACCACATAAACGCCGTCGCGCGCCGATAGTTCGAAGGAGAGCCTACGTCGGGCCGACGCAGCGAGCGGATTGGACCCGCGCCGTCCGTTATCTTTCTTCCGTCATCCGCAACGCGTGCACGCTAAACAGCCCGTCGGTCCATGCCGTAATCGGCGACCAGCCGCTACCATGCGCGAGGGCCTGAAACGAGTCGACGGAATATTTGTAGCTGTTCTCGGTGTGGATCGTCTCGCCGGCGCGGAATTCGATCGTGGTGTCGCGGAGCCGCACTTTCTGACGCTTTGTGCTGGCAAGATGCATTTCGATCCGGCTTCGCTCGGCGTTGTAGAAGGCATGATGCTCGAAGGCCTCCAGATTGAAATTGGCGCCGAGCTCGCGATTGATGCGTACCAACAGATTGAGATTGAATTTGGCGGTCACGCCTTCAACATCGTTGTAGGCGCGATAAAGAATATCGGGCGACTTGGCGAGATCGACCCCGACCACGAGCACCGCCCCCGCGCCAAGTATGGCGCCGGCCCGGCGCAGAAATCCGGCCGCCTCATGCGGCTCGAAATTGCCGATCGTCGACCCGGGAAAGAAGCCGGCGCGCGGTTTGGCCGCGATCTCGGTTGGCGGCTCCAACATGGTGGTGAAATCCGCGACGACCGGATGAATCGCCAGATGCGGAAAGTCGCGACGCAGGCGCGCGGCGTCCTGCTGCAGGAAGTCTCCGGATATGTCGATTGGAACGTAAGCTTCCACGCTCGCTGCGGCGCGCAGCAAAATGCGCGCTTTGGTGCTGGCGCCGGCGCCGAATTCGACCAGAGCACAGCCGGGCGGAAACAACGACGTTATAGCCGGCGCATATTTCTGCAACAGCCCGAGTTCGCTTCGGGTCGGATAGTACTCCGGCAAGTGGGTGATGCGCTCAAATAAAGCGGAGCCAGCCAAGTCGTAAAAATATTTTGGCGGCAAGTACTTAGGCTTGGTGCTTAAACCAGCGATAACATCGGCGGCAAAGGGACTGACCGTCTCTAGCGGTCGGCCGGCACGAACAGCCGTCTGCATAGTCATTTTGAACGCCTAGCGCTCGAACTCCGCCAGCCGCAATCCGCTGAACTGCCAGCGCGCCGACGGATAAAAGAAATTGCGATACGTCTCACGGGAATGATCTTCTGGTGTCGCCAGCGACGAGCCGCGCAACACCATCTGATTGATCATGAATTTGCCGTTGTACTCGCCGAGTGCGCCGGGCTCGGCCACATACCCCGGATAGGGCGAGTAAGCGCTGCGCGTCCACTGCCAGACCATGCCGAACGCGTCGTCGAGCACCCCTGCGCTCGCCGCAACCTCCCATTCGGCCTCGCTCGGCAGGTGTTTGCCGGCCCACCGGGCGAATGCGTCAGCCTCATAATAGCTGACGTGGCAAACCGGCTGTGCCGGATCGACTGGCCGTAGTCCGCCGAGGGTCGTCGTGAACCAAGCGCCGTCGACATGCCGCCAATAACCGGGCGCGCAATAACCCTGCGCCTGCGCCTCGTCCCAGCCGTGCGACAGCCAGAGCGATGGCGTCGCGTAGCCGCCTTCGGCCATGAATTCGAGCCACTCGCCGTTGGTCACCAGTGCGCGGGCAACGCGCACCGGCTGCAGCAGCACCTGATGTGCCGGATGCTCGTTGTCGAACGAGAAACTGTTGCCCCGGTGGCCGATGGTCTGGATGCCGGAGACGAGCTGGTCCGCCGCCGCGGCGGCCGGCCGGCCTTGCGGCCATTGCCATTCCGCATTGTAAACCGGGTGGGTCGCGTTTTGCGCGAACGCGTGCAGGATATCGGTCAGTAGCAATTCCTGATGCTGCTGTTCGTGATGAAGTCCGATCTCGACAATCGGCCGTACCGTCGCGAAATCACTTGTTGTTTCGATC
>JBAUGC010000522.1:0-3237 GCA_049679485.1 Xanthobacteraceae bacterium | reverse complement strand
CCCTACGGCCGCGTCATCCTCAACACCATCCTCACCGAAATCGGTCACCGCGCCGATTTCGTCGGCTCCGGCGAAGAAGCGCTTGCGGCGGTGGCCCGCGGCTACGACGCGGTGCTGATGGACGTGACGCTCCCCGGCATCGACGGCTTGGAAACGACGCGCCGCATCCGTGCGCTCGAAGCGCCCGCAAGCCGCGTCCCGATCATCGGCATATCGGGCCGCACCGAAGCCGGCGACGAACGGGCGGCGCTCGCAGCCGGCATGAACATTTATCTGCGCAAGCCATTGAGCCCGAGCGCGCTCAGCGAAGCGCTTGCCGGGGTGGTGCCTGCGGCCGCAAGATCTGACGAATAGGACCAAACAAACTTCCGTCGTCATGCCCGGCCATGACGGTCTTACTCTGCGGCTTCCGCCGCGCCTTCGACGATACGCACCAGATCGGACATGATGCGGTTTAACTCAAAATCCTTCGGCGTGTAGACCGCGGCGACGCCGGCGCTTTTGAGCGCGCTTTCGTCCTCCTTCGGAATGATGCCGCCGACCACGACCGGCACTTCGTCGAGGCCGGCTTCTTTCAGCCGCGCCATGACGTCGGCGACCAGCGGCAGGTGTGAGCCGGACAGGATCGACAGGCCAACCACGTGGGCTTTCTTTTCGGCGGCCGCAGCGGCGATCGCTTCGGCGGTCAGGCGGATGCCGTCATAGACCACGTCCATGCCGGCATCGCGGGCGCGCGCGGCAATCTGCTCGGCGCCGTTGGAATGGCCGTCGAGGCCGGGCTTGCCGACCAGAAATTTCAGCCGCCGGCCGAGCTTCTTCGACACCCGGTCGACTTCGGCACGGATGTCGTCGAGGCCTTCGGCGTCGTTGCGCATGGCGGTGCCGACGCCGGTCGGCGCGCGGTATTCGCCGAATGCCGAGCGCAGCGCAAAGCCCCATTCGCCGGTGGTGACGCCGGCTTTGGCGCACGCGATCGACGGCGGCATGATGTTTGAGCCGCTCTTCGCCGCCTTGCGCAAGGCGTCGAGCGCGGCGGCGACCGCTTTGGTGTCGCGCGCGGCGCGCCAGGCTTTGAGCCGCTCGATCTGGCCGGTTTCGGCTGCCTCGGAAACGGTCAGCACTGCGTCGGCGGCGTCGGCGAGCGGCGAAGCTTCGGTTTCGGTGAAGCGATTGACGCCGACCACGATCTGCTCGCCGCGTTCGATCGCCTCGACCCGGCGCGAATTTGATTCAACAAGCTGCTGTTTCAGATAGCCGGATTCGACCGCGGCGACGGTGCCGCCCATCTCCTCGATCTGTTTCAGCTCTTCCTTCGCCGCCTTTTTCAGTTCCTCGACTTTTGCGGCCATTACCGGCGAGCCGTCGAACACGTCGCCGTAGTCGAGGAGGTCGGTCTCGTAGGCGAGGATCTGCTGCATGCGCAGCGACCATTGCTGGTCCCACGGCCGCGGCAGGCCGAGCGCCTCGTTCCAGGCCGGCAGCTGCACGGCGCGGGCGCGGGCATTCTTCGACAGCGTCACCGCAAGCATCTCGATCAGAATGCGGGCGACGTTATTTTCGGGTTGTTGCTCGGTCAGGCCGAGCGAATTGACCTGCACGCCGTAGCGGAACAAGCGTTGTTTGGCGTCGGTCACGCCATAACGCTCACGCGTTATCTCATCCCACAATTCGGTGAACGCGCGCATCTTGCAGACTTCGGTGATAAAGCGCAGCCCCGCATTGACGAAAAACGAAATCCGCCCGACCACCTCGCCGAATTCTTCCGGCGCACATTCGCCCGACGCCTTCACCGCATCAAGCACGCCGATCGCGGTGGCGAGCGCGAACGCCAGCTCCTGCACCGGCGTCGCGCCGGCTTCCTGCAAATGATAGGAGCAGACGTTCAGCGGATTCCACTTCGGCATTTCCTTGGTCGTGAACAGGATCACATCCTTGGTCAGCCGCATCGACGGCGCCGGCGGAAACACGTAAGTGCCGCGCGACAGATATTCCTTGATGATGTCGTTCTGCGTCGTGCCGGTGAGTTTCTCCCGCGGCACGTTTTGCTCGTCGGCGAGCGCGACGTAGAGCGCGAGCAGCCACGCGGCGGTGGCGTTGATGGTCATCGAGGTGTTCATCTCGCCGAGCGGGATGGCCTCGAACAGCTTGCGCATGTCGCCGATATGCGAGATCGGCACGCCGACTTTGCCGACTTCGCCTTTGGCAAGCGGATGATCGCTGTCGTAGCCGGTCTGCGTCGGCAGATCGAACGCGACCGAAAGCCCGGTCTGCCCCTTGCTCAGATTCTTGCGGTAAAGCTCGTTCGACGCCTTTGCGGTCGAGTGCCCCGCATAGGTCCGGAATATCCAAGGCTTGGCGCGTAGAGGCTTGGTGCGTAGTGTTTTCGTGCTGCGCGGTTGCTCGCCCATCGGTGTTCCAGAATCCTGAACGACAAGTTCTGCACGCATTCCGGCGCCGTTACTGTGACGCGGATTTTGTTGCGACGCAACACGCGCGCTCTGCCCTTTCGCCAAGCCATCGACGAAAGACGTTCGGATCCGCCGCGCACCTGCTCGCTTAGTCTTACTGAGTCAGAAAATCCGTGGCGCTCGTATGCATGCCCTCGCCCCTTGCGGGAGAGGGCTGCTCGGCGCTTCAACGACAAGGGTGGGTGAGGGGTCTGGGCCGCGACCCCTCACCTGACCTCGTTTGTTAAGAGGCCGGCGGCGCCCTCTCCCGCAAGGGGCGAGGGCACAGCTGGCAGCGCCGAGTTTTCCACGCGGTAGTGTTAGTCTAATACTGACCGTTCAGCAGGTAGTACTGGGTCTGCGGGTAAACCTGCTGGGCATAGCCGGGCTGCACGTAGCCCGGTTGCTGCACATAATAATAGACTTGCTGTCCGTAGGTCGGGGGCATCACGTAATAATATCGCGGCGCGTAGATGCCGGCCTGGCGGGAATAATACGGTCGCGCGTATGCCGGCGGCGCGGGCCGTTGCCGGTAATAGGACGCGGGCAGTTGCGCCGGCGGCCGGACAGCGGGCGGCAGCGCGTAAGGCTGGCGATGGTAGGCGGAAGCCCGCGGTTCGCTGACGACCGGCGCTTCCGCCGGGTTCGTTTCCGCTGCATCCGTTTCCGCGGCCTTCGTTTCCGGTGCGTCCGTTTCCGCTGCCTTCGTTTCCGGCGCCGTCGCTTCCAGCGGTTCGCTCTCGGCCGGCGGCTCGGCGGCGGCAGTCTCAAGGATTGAACCGGCGTGGCG
>JBAUGC010000521.1:0-18703 GCA_049679485.1 Xanthobacteraceae bacterium | reverse complement strand
TTCTTGACGTTCTGTGCTTTGACGAGCCCGAGGATTTCGGTGCGGAAATCCTGCGGCCGGTCGGACCAGCGAATGCCGCCGCGGGCGACCTTGCCAAACCGCAGATGGACGCCCTCGACGCGCGGCGAATAGACGAAAATCTCGTACAGCGGCCGCGGCAACGGCATGGCGTCGAGCTTGCGGCTCGAAAACTTCACCGCGATGAGTTCCTTCGGCTGCCCGTGGTTATCAAGCTGATAGAAGTTGGTGCGGATGGCGCACTGCACCGCGTTGACGAAGCGGCGCAGGATGCGATCCTCGTCGAGGCTGTCGACGGCTTGCAGCGCAGTCTCGATCGCGGTGGTGATGGTCGCCTCGCGGGCGGTGCGTTCGTCCGCCGACACTCCGAGCTTTGGGTCGAAGCGGGTATGAAACAGGGTGACGATTTGCGCCGCGATAGCAGCGTGCTTGCGCAACGTCGCCCACATGTAGTCCTGCGAAAACGGCACGCGTACCTGGCGCAGAAAGCGCGACAAGGTGCGGATCAGCGCCACGTCGCGCCAGACCAGCCCGGTCGCCAGCACGAGCGCATTGTACCCGTCGTTCTCGGCGCGGCCGCCCATAACGGCGAGGAAGCAGGCCTCGATCTTTTCCCTGAGTTCGCTCAGATCGAACGGCTGGCCCAAGGCGCTTTCCAGCGTCATGTCGTGGAACCAGACGTCCGCCGCATCCTGCGGCTCGATGTGATAAGTGCGTTCGTCGACGACCCGGAAGCCCATGTTTTCCAGCACCGGCACGCGTTCGGACAGCGCAATCGGACGGCTGTGGCTGAAGACTTTGAGGCCGGCGCTCATAGGCTCCGCGCCGAAGCTGCGATAAAATTCCACCCCTACCGGGTGTTCTGCCGTCAGCGCCTCCAGTACCTGAATGTCGGCAACGGCGGTCGCCGGCGGATAAACTTCGCGATAATCGATTGGAAAGGCATCGCGATATTTCGCTGAAAGAATACGGCCATCGCCCCGGACATGGGCCGCCGCCAGCGCCTCTTCGAAACCATCGGTCCAGTTCCGGACGATCGCCTCGACCGCGCGATCGAGAACCGCGCGATCGACAATGGGAGTTTCGCCCTCGTAGCGCCCAATGATGAAGTGGACGCGCACCATGGGGCCTTCCGGGAAAAACGGATAGAAGGCGCGCACGCGGCCTTTGAAGGTCGCAGCAAGATATTCGCCGATGCGCGACCTGATCCGGCTGTCGTAGCGCTCGCGCGGGATGTAGACGAGAATAGAGACGAAGCGGTCGAAGCGATCGCGCCGCGGCAGCACCCGCACGCGCGGCCGCTCGTCGAGCTGAAGAATGGCAAGTGCGAACTGGTAGAGCGTCTCTTCGTCGATCTGGAACAGTTCATCGCGGGGATAGTGCTCGAGCACGTTGACCAGAGCTTTGCCGGAGTGGCTCGAAGGATCGAAGCCGGCGCGGCTGATGATGGCGTCGATCTTGCGCCGAAGATAGGGAATGGCGCGCACCGAGCGCGTATACGCCGTCGAGGTCAGAAGCCCACAAAACACGCATTCGCCGATCAGGTGACCGTCGGGGTCGAAACGTTTCACCGCGATGTAGTCGAGATGGACCCGCCGGTGCACGCGCGAGCGCACCGCGGCCTTGGTCATGATCAGCAGCTTCGGCTCTTTCAGGAACTCGCGGATTTCCGGCGTGATGGTCACGAGCTGATTGCCGCGCCGCAAGAGCCGCATCTCGTGCGATCGCAACAGGCCGAGCCCGGTTTCGAACTGCGGCTCCAGCGCATGCTCGCTGTCGGTGTAGGCGTAATCGCGGGCGCCAAGCAGGGTGAAATTGTCTACCGCGATCCACTGCAGGAATTGGATTGCCTCGGCCACTTCGTCAGCGGGCAATGGCGGCGGTGTAGTCTTCAGGTCCGCAGCGACCTGCTGCAAGCGCGCCAGCATCGGCCGCCAATCCTGGACGCTGACGCGCACGTCGGTGAGGATGTCTTCGAGTGCATGCATGATTTCGGCGCGTTGCGCCGCATCGTCGATGCCTTGGACGTGAACGTGAATGAAGCTTTCGCGCCGGCCCTCGCCTTTGCGGATGCTATTGAAGGCCGTGAGCCTGCCCGCTTCGTCGCGCTCAACGGTCAAGACCGGATGGACGAGGAAGCAAATATCCACGCCACGTTCGCTCAGTTCGCCCAGCACCGAATCGACCAGGAAGGGCATGTCGTCGTTGAGGACATCGAGCACGGTCACACCGGGTGTGAGGCGGGCCGGCGTGAACGCGATCTTGGCGGCGCCGGGCTTGCGTTCCGCCAGGAACGTCCAGGCTTCTTCGCCGATCGCGGCCAGCTCTTCCGGACGGTATCGTTCGAGATCGTCGGGCGGCGCGCGGCCGTAAAGCGCGGCAAAAAAGTCCGGCGGGAAATCGCGCCAGCGTCCGGCTGCCAGGGCAGTGGCCTCGGCGATGAGGGTCTGGCTCGCGCCCTCGTCCGTGGGGCGAGGAATGTTCTGGACGGCCATGTTTCCCCCTGTCGGATAGCGGATGCTATTTCTGTGATATTACCCGCGCGACGCGCACATCCGCTACTGCAACAATCTATAATGTCACCCTATCAACTGCCGCCGACACAGGCATGACACGAGCGAGCGTTGGAAGGACGCAACATGGCCAAACGCAACAACAAAACCACGGCTGGCGCGCCCGCGCCGAAGTCTCGCACCTCGGCGGTCAAGGGCGACGACACGGTCATTACCGCGCTTAAGCTTCCAGCGGAACAGCTTTCCCCCGAAATGACCGCTTATTTCGCCAAGTGTGAGGAAAAGCTCGGCTTCGTGCCAAATGTGTTACAGGCATACGCATTCGACGGGGCAAAGCTTTCGGCGTTCGTCGCCATGTACAACGATCTGATGCTGGCGCCGTCGGGCTTAAGCAAACTCGAGCGCGAAATGATCGCGGTCGCGGTATCGGCGCACAACCGCTGTTACTATTGCCTCGTCGCCCACGGTGCCGCGGTGCGGCAACTCTCCGGCGATCCGCCGCTCGGCGAACTGATGGCGATGAACTATCGCGCGGCACGGCTGTCGCGGCGTGAACGCGCCATGCTCGATTTCGCGGTCAAACTGACCGCGGAGCCGTGGGCGGTCGAGGAAGACGACCGCGAAGCACTGCGCCGGGTGGGCTTCACCGACCGCGATATTTGGGACATCGCCGCGGTGGCCGGCTTCTTTAATATGTCCAATCGCGTTGCCTCCGCCACCGACATGCGGCCGAACAGCGTCTATCACCGGCAGGCGAGGTGAAACGTTGTTCTTTTAGCGTGCCGTGGCCGAAACACGTCCGGCCGTGACGGCGTGAGTGTGGTCAAGTATCATAACGCTCACGATTAAGGCTTCGGAGATTCCAGATGCGAATAAAGATCGCGCGTGCCGTCACGGTCGTCTTCGGCGGCGCGCTGTTCGCTACGTCGGCGTTTGCCGCGCAGCCGGCGGCGAAGCTCGCGCCGAACGACATTCAATCCACGTTCTTTACCGGCCAGCCGTTCACCGCGTCGTCCCCGTCGAATGTCAGATTCAAGATGACGTTTACGCCCGACGGCAAGATCAAACGCGTGCCGATCGGCAAGGGCAACAGAGGCGAGGGCACCTGGAAGCTCTCAAAGGACGGCTTCTGCACCTCCTGGAGGGGCGGCAACGATAGTTGTTTCACCCTGGTCAGCGCCGGCCCCCACAAATGGACGGTGCTGAAAGGCACGACCATCATGGCGACGTGGAGCAAATAATCGTTCCGTCACCCTGAGGTGCGAGCCAACGGGTCCGGCCCGAAGTGGCCGGCCCGATGACAGGCTCCGCGAGCCTCGAAGGGCGACGGCCCGGGCTCCTCGGCCGTATCCTTCGAGGGCCGCTGCACGGCCGCCTCAGGATGACGGTGAACTAAAAATGCACCGACAGATCACGGATGGTCGGCTGGTGGCCAGACAGTGGGTTCTGTGAATCCCATTCGTAGCGTAAAGTCTCGAACCGCATGGCGCGGGCATCGAGCATAATCAGGCGGCCGACGAGCCCTTCGCCGAAGCCGACGATCTCGCGGAGCACTTCGAGCGCGGCCATTGAGCCGATCACGCCGGCCAACGCGCCAAGAATCCCAGCCTCGGCGCAGGCCGGCACGGTGCCGGGCGGCGGCGGCTCGGGAAACAGACACCGATAGGTCGGATTGGGTTTGCCGTCGGCGCCACGCTCGTGCGCGCGGATCGTCGTCAGCGTGCCGTCGAAGGGTCCAAGCGCGGCGGTCACCAGCGGCCTGCGGGCGAAGTAGCAAGCGTCCGCGACCAGATAGCGTGTGGCGAAATTATCGGACCCGTCGGCGATCAGATCGTAGCCTTCGATCAGCGCCAGGGCATTTTGCGCGGTGAGCCGGACCGGATGCTGTTCGACGGCGACGTGAGGGTTGAGCCGGTGGATCAACGCCGCAGCGCTATCGACCTTCGACGTGCCGATGTCGGGCGTGGCGTGGATCACTTGCCGCTGCAGGTTCGAGAGCGTGACCACGTCGTCGTCGACGACCCCGAGGGTACCGACGCCGGCGGCGGCGAGATAGAGCAGAACCGGCGCGCCGAGCCCGCCGGCCCCGATCACCAGCACGCGCGCGCGGCTGAGTGCGGCCTGTCCGGGCCCGCCAACGTCGGGCAGCACGATGTGGCGCGCGTAGCGTTCGAGCTCTTCGGCACTGAACATTCGGGCACTAAGCATAACGTCAAGATAGGCTTGAACCGCCCGCACGACCACCGCTACCACAGCGCCGGCATCCGGCCTTGCTACAGACCATGCTGCCCGGATTGGCGTCGGCGTGCGGCTCGGATACGCTGGTCCCTGGCAGGTAGGCGTGTGCGTTAAGGTCGGGTGACCATGTATTTGAGGACGGCAGCGGTTTTCGTCGGCCTCGTTGCGGCGACCGCGCTCGCGTTCGCGCAAAATTCCAAAGCCCGCAAGACACCGGCCGCGGTGTCAGCCGCGCACAAAGCGCCAGCGAAGACGCATGTTGCAACCGCGCCGGCTGCTGCGGCTCAACATGAAGGCATCGCGCGCCGCGGCAGGGGTGTGAATGAAACCCGTAAACACAGCAAGCCGGAAACCGGCGCCGTCGGCACGGAGGAAGCACCGGCCGGCCCAGCGACCTTTCCGGATTCCGTCGGCTGGCGGGTGATTGAGGATCCAGCGACCGGTGCCCGCTTCGGTCTGCCCGGCAAGCTCGTGCCCCGCGTTGAGGCGTCGCGCACCGGCAGCCGCTGGACTTCGGCGCAAGGTCAGATTCAGATCGAGACCTTTCGCCTGACCGAAGCGGCGCTGCCGGCGCTGTTCGAGCAGGAGAAGAAGGCGTCGCGGCGGGAAATCGCGTCAAGTCAGCTCACGGCGGATTCCTTCGTCATCAGCGGCGTCCAGGGGTTGAAGAATTTCCGCGTCCGCGCCGCGGCCCACGGCACGGAAGTGCGCGGCGTGACCGTGCTCTATGATCAGGCGACCGAAGGAACGATGGACCGCATCGCCGCCGCAATCGTCGCCACGTACAGCGGATTTCCCGACCCTCATGCATCGCCGGTCCCGGGCGTCCGGCGAATGGTCGAATACGGCACTGCGATTGTGGTGAGCAGCGACGGCGATCTGATCGCTCCGGCTCATCTCACCGAAGATTGCCAGGCCATCACGCTGCCTGGTCTCGGCCACGCCGAACGCCTCGCCGTGGACCAGGCCAACGATCTGGCGCTCATTCACGTCTACGGCGTGCGAAACCTTGTGCCGGCGGCGCTCGCCGGCGACGGCGCTAATGCTGACGGTACAGACTTCAAGCTTGTCGGCGTTGCCGATCCGCTCGCCCAGGGCGGCGAAGCGCAGGTGACAAGCGCAGTTGGCCATCGCACGGCGCAAGGCGTCGAGCCGGCGCCAAAGCCGGGCTTCTCCGGAGCGGCGGCCGCCGATGCCCGCGGCGCATTGGCCGGCATGGTCGACCTCAAGCCGTCCGCTGTCGCCGGCGGCGGTGCTCCCGGTGCCACATTGGTGCCGGTGGAAACCATTCGCGCGTTTCTGCAGGGCCGTGATACCGCGGCCGCGGCGCCCGACCACGCTCCGATCGAACAGTCCGTCGTTCGCGTGGTGTGCGTGAGAAAATGACGTGTGTGCGCGTCACTTGTTCTCGAACTTCGGCGGCCGCTTGGCGATGAAGGCCGCCATGCCTTCCTTCTGATCGGCGGTCGCGAACAGCGAGTGAAATACGCGCCGTTCGAAGCGCACGCCTTCGGCGAGCGAAGTCTCGAATGCGGTGTTGACCGCTTCCTTGGCGCCGAGCACCGACGGCAGCGACATCGACGCGATCGTTTCGGCTACCTTCATCGCTTCCTCGACGAGACTTTGGAGCGGCACGATGCGGGCGACCAGGCCCGCGCGTTCGGCTTCTTCGACGTCCATCATCCGGCCGGTGAGAACCAGATCCATCGCTTTCGCCTTGCCCACGGCGCGCGTAAGCCGTTGCGTGCCGCCGATGCCGGGAATGATGCCGAGCTTGATCTCCGGCTGGCCGAATTTCGCATTGTCCGCGGCAATGATCAGGTCGCACTGCATGGCAAGCTCGCAACCGCCACCGAGCGCGAAACCGGCGACCGCCGCGATCACCGGCTTGCGCATGGTCGCAGCGCGATGCCAGTTCGCGGCAAAGTCCCCGAGGAAGGCTTCGACGAAGGTCTTGTCGGCCATCTCCTTAATGTCGGCGCCGGCGGCAAATGCTTTGTCCGAGCCGGTGATCACCATGCAGCCGATACCGGGGTCGGCTTCGAACGCGTTTAGCGCCTGGCCTAGTTCGCCAACCAGCGCGCTGTTGAGCGCATTGAGGGCTTGCGGGCGATTGAGCCGGATCAATCCGACCTTGCCGCGGGTTTCGACAATGATGTTTTGGTAACTCATGGCGTGTCCCTCTTGCCCCCACCGGCTTCGCTTCGCTCGCCGTCTCCCCCGCTTGCGGGGGGAGGAAACAAATTCACTTCTGGCATACCGGACAATAAAACGTCGAGCGTCCATTCTGGACGATGCGTTTGATGGTGCCGCGGCAACCGGGTGTCGGGCACTTCTCGCCTTCCCGATCGTAGACCCGGAAGTTGTGCTGGAACATGCCGAGTTCGCCATCGGTGCGCTTGTGGTCGCGCAGCGACGAGCCGCCGTCTTTGATCGCATCGTTGAGCACGGCCTTGATCGCGTCGACTAGCCGCTCGGCGCGCTCGTTAGGGGCGCCGGTCTTGCTGGCGATCGTGGCGGCGATGCGTTTCGGCGAAAGCCGCGCCCGGTACAGCGCCTCGCAGACGTAGATGTTGCCCAGCCCCGCGACGATGCGCTGGTCCAGCAGCGCTGCCTTGAGGCTGGTCTTTTTTCCCTGGCACGCGTTCGCCAGCATCGTTGCGTCGAAGGCGTTGCCGAGCGGTTCGGGTCCGAGCCGATTGAGCAGCGGCTCATCGTCGAGTTTTGCGCGGGCGACAATCTTCATCGAGCCGAAGCGGCGCGGATCGTTGAATGTGATGATCGCTCCCGACGACATGTGAAAAACGACGTGATCGTGAGCGGCATGCTGCGCGCGTTCGCGATGGTTGCGGCCAAGTTTGTTGTGACCGCTGTCGCGAAACACATGAAACGATCCTGACATGCCGAGATGCATCAGCAGCACGTCGCCGGACGACAGATCGGCGAGCAGATACTTCGCCCGCCGGCCGAGGCCGGTCACCGTTTTGTGCTCGAGCCGCTGCACGAAATCTTTCGGCAACGGCCAGCGCAGGTCGCGGCGGCGGAGTTCGACCTTGTCAAAGCGGGCGCCTTCCATTGCCGGCGCCAGGCCGCGGCGCACCGTTTCGACTTCGGGAAGTTCGGGCATTGCTCAGCCGCCGTTTGCTGGCGCTTACATAGGGTTAATGGCCGCAGACATAGCGTCGGTTGCGCCACCGCGCTATGGTTTGGTTTAAGAAAGCCATCCTCATGAACGAGCCTACTGAAACCACCCAATTCGGCGCGAGGGAAGTGCCGCTTGCGGACAAGCAGGCGCTGGTCGACGACGTATTTCGCAGCGTTGCCCGCCGTTACGATCTGATGAACGACCTGATGTCGTTCGGTCTGCACCGCGCCTGGAAGGATGCGCTGGTAACGGCGGTTAATCCGCCGAAAAGCCGGCCGTTTGCATTGCTCGATATTGCCGGCGGCACCGGCGATGTCGCCATGCGCGTGCTCGCGGCGGGCGGCGCCGCTACGCGGGCGACAGTGTGCGATATCAATCCGGACATGCTCGCGGTCGGGCGTGAGCGCGCCGGCAAAGCGGGACTCGAAGAGCGCGTCACGTTCACTGAAGGCAACGCCGAGGCGTTGCCGTTCGCCGACCGCTCGTTCGATGCCGCAACCATCGCCTTCGGCATCCGCAACGTGCCGCGCATCGAGGTAGCGCTTGCCGAGGCCTTCCGCGTTCTCAAGGTCGGCGGACGATTTGTTTGCCTCGAATTCTCCGCCGTGAATGTACCCGGCCTCGACCGGCTTTACGAGTTCTACTCGTTCAGCGTCATTCCGGCGCTCGGCCGGGCGGTGGTCGGCGATGCGGAGTCCTATCGTTATCTGGTGGAATCGATCCGCCGGTTTCCCAAGCCGCCGGATTTCGCCGCCATGATGCGCGCAGCGGGTTTTGCCCGGGTTTCGCATCAGCTCATGACCGGCGGCATCGTCGCGCTGCATTCCGGCTGGCGTTTGTGATCTCGGCTTTTCATCTCGTCCGCATCGGCCACGCCGGCTTCATTTTCGCCCGCGAAGGCGTGTTCGGCACCATCGATCCTGCGCTGATACCGCCGGCGGCGCGGCCGCTGGTGCGCATGCTGCGATTGATCGAACGGCCATCGGTCGGCGCTGCCAACACGCGGTTGTCGGCGGCGTTGACACGGCTTGGCCCGAGCTACGTCAAGCTTGGCCAGTTTCTGGCGACCCGGCCCGATGTGGTTGGCGCCGCGGCGGCGCAAGATCTGGAGCGGCTGCAGGACCAGATGCCGCCGTTCCCGCAGCAGGAGGCGGAGGCAGCGGTCGCCGCGTCATTTGGCCGGTCGCTCAATTCGGTTTTCGCGAGCTTCGGGCCGCCGGTCGCCGCCGCTTCGATTGCGCAGGTGCACCGCGCTGAAGTCGTCGGAGCCCACGGTCCTCGCGCGGTCGCGGTCAAGCTGCTGCGCCCCGGTATCGAACAGCGATTCTATGCCGACCTCCGCGCGTTCGACTACGTCGCGCACCATGCCGAGGACTTTTCCGCCGAGGCGCGCCGTCTGCGTCTCGTCGAAGTGGTCGATACACTGCGGCGCACGGTCGCGATCGAAATGGACTTTCGGCTGGAAGCGGCGGCGCTCTCGGAAATGGCCGAGAACACCAAAGACGATCCGGATTTTCGTGTCCCAACGGTGGACTGGGACCGCACCACCAAAGAAGTGCTGACGCTGGAATGGATCGACGCGACGCCGCTGTCGGACCGCGCCCGCCTGGTCGCCAAAGGCTTCGACCTTCGTCAGCTCGCCCGGGCGCTGATGCAGACGTTTCTGCGCCACGCACTGCGCGACGGTTTCTTTCATGCGGACATGCATCCGGGAAATCTGTTCGTCGATGACAGCGGCCGGTTGATCGCCGTCGATTTCGGCATCATGGGCCGGCTCGGCGTGAAGGAACGGCTGTTCCTTGCCGAAATCCTTCACGGTTTTATCACCCGCGATTATCGCCGGACCGCCGAGGTGCATTTCGAAGCCGGCTACGTGCCGGCGCATCATTCGGTGGAAAATTTCGCCCAGGCCATCCGCGCCATCGGCGAGCCGATCCACAACCGCACCGCTGAAGATATTTCGATGGCGCGGCTGCTGACATTGCTGTTCGAGGTCACCGGCCTGTTCGACATGCGCACGCGGCCGGAATTGCTACTGCTGCAGAAGACCATGGTCGTCGTCGAAGGCGTAGCGCGCTCGCTCGATCCCAAGCTCGATATCTGGTCGGTCGCCGAGCCGGTGGTGCGCGAATGGATGACGCGGCATCTCGGTCCGGCCGGCAAACTGGAAGGCGCCGCGCAAGGCGCTTCCGAGATCGGCCGCTTTGTCAGTAATGCGCCGGGCCTGCTGACGCGCGGCGCGCGCGTGCTCGATCAGCTCGACGAGATCACCCGCGGCGGCCTCGTGCTGTCGCCGCAAACCATTGCCGACATCGACAAGAGGGAAGGGCGGCGAAGCCGCTGGTCCACGATTGCGCTGTGGGCGATCGCAGCGCTGCTGCTCTGGATCGTGATCCTGCTGATGCGATGATCGCATTGATTGCAATGCAATCACTCCCCTGCTAGCATGGACAAATGGCCAGTCTCACCGTCCGGCAGCTCGACGACAAGCTCAAGCGCCTGTTGCGGCTGCGCGCAGCGCGGCAGGGCCGCTCCATGGAAGACGAGGTTCGCGTCATCCTGCGCCAGGCGGCCGAGGAGACCGGCCACGAGGTGCTTGAGCATTTCGAGCCGCCGCTGCAACGCGCGCGGCAAAGGGCGCCCGCGGTGGTGCCGGAAACGCGGCGCGTGCTGCTCATCATCGGCGGCGGCATTGCCGCCTACAAATCTCTCGATCTGATCCGCCGCTTACAGGATCGCGGCGCCAGCGTTCGCTGCGTTCTCACCGCCGCCGCGCAGCATTTCGTCACGCCGCTTGCGGCCGGCGCACTCGCCGGTGAGCGTGCCTATACCGACCTGTTCGATCCGCGGAGCGAATTCGACGTCGGTCACATCCGCTTGGCGCGCGATACCAATCTCGTCGTCGTCGCGCCGGCGACGGCGGATCTGATCGCGAAAATGGCCGGCGGCCATGCCGACGATCTCGCGACCGCGGTCCTGCTCGCGACCGACAAACCAATCCTGCTTGCTCCGGCGATGAACCCGCACATGTGGGTGGCGAAGGCGACACAGCGCAATCTGGCGCAACTTAAGGTCGATGGCATCCGCATCATCGGTCCGAACGCTGGCGAAATGGCCGAGCGCGGCGAAGCCGGGGCCGGCCGCATGGCCGAGCCGCTTGAAATCGCCGCCGCGGTCGAAGCGATGATGCGTAGCAGCGGATCGCTCGCCGGCAAACGCGTGCTGGTCACCTCGGGGCCGACCAGCGAGCCGATCGATCCGGTGCGATTCATCGCCAACCGCTCGTCGGGCAAGCAAGGTCGCGCCATCGCCGCCGCCGCTGCGGCGGCTGGCGCCGACGTCGTGCTGATATCGGGTCCGGTGAATTTATCGGATCCGCCGGGCGTCTCGGTCGTGCATGTTGAAACCGCCAGTCAGATGCTGGCGGCGGTTGAGAAAGCGCTGCCGGCTGATGCGGCGGTGTTCGCCGCCGCCGTCGCTGACTGGCGCCCGCGGACTGTGAGCGCCAGCAAGATCAAAAAACAGCAGGGCAAAACTCCGACGCTCGAACTGGTGGAGAACCCCGATATTCTCTCCACCATCGCGCACCGCAAATCCGGCCGGCCGCATCTTGTCGTCGGCTTCGCCGCCGAAACCGATGACGTTGTCGCCAACGCCAAGGCGAAGCTGAAGAAGAAAGGCTGCGACTGGATTCTCGCCAACGACGTTTCGCCGGGAACCGGAATCATGGGCGGCGACGCCAATACCATTCAGATGGTCACCGCGAACGGTGTTGAATCATGGCCGCCGCAGTCGAAGGAGGAAGTAGCCCGCGCCCTCGTTGAGCGGATCGCGGCGGCGCTCGCGGAGACGAAACGGTGAGCGGCGAGCCGGGCGTCGAGGTGCGCATCATGCGGCTGCCGCACGGCGCCGATCTGCCGCTGCCGCAATATCACAGCGCATTGGCCGCCGGTTTCGATCTTCCCGCCGCGATTCCGGCGGACGCTCCGGTCGAACTCGTGCCGGGGGCACGGGCGTTAGTCCCGTGCGGCTTTGCCATGGCGCTGCCGCCCGGCCATGAGGGTCAAATCCGGCCGCGGTCGGGTTTGGCTTTTCGCCACGGCGTCACTGTGCTGAACTCGCCCGGCACGGTCGATGCCGATTACCGCGGCGAAGTGCAGGTTATTCTCATCAATCTTGGCGCCGAACCATTCGTCGTTACCCGCGGCATGCGCATCGCCCAGTTGATCATTGCGCCGGTGCACCAGGCGAGACTTGCTGAAGCCTATAGTCTGGATGCCACCGAGCGCGCCGCCGGCGGCCTCGGTTCTACCGGCGTGGCCTCACGCGGCGACGGAAAGCGCGGCTGAGAAGCTCCACGCCCGGCCACCCGTCTCACGTTCACGATCTGGACTCTTTCGGCGCGATTCCGCTTGAGAGTAAAGTCGTGCGATTCGCGCGCTGGCCATGGCGGTGGCTCAGCCGGGCAGAGGCACTAGGGGCATGCCGGATACGATCCGGAGCGGGGGCTATGCTCTTCCGTGGTTGAGCGGATTCGCTATAGCCATTGGTGCCGCCGCGCCGCTCCCGGCTCGCGCCGACACCCAACATCCCGCCGTGGTCCTGCACGAACTGGTGCTGGGCGCCTCCCGCAGCATCGACCGCCACGAGATCGCGGCGCTGGTGCTACTGGTCGGTTTGTTGTTGTTCGCCGTGGTGACGGCAATCCTGCTGGTCCGCGTCCGCGCCGGCTGGGCTCGCCTGGAAGCTTCATCGCTTGACGAGATCGCGGCGCTGCGCGCCGAGCTTGATCGCGCCAACGCGCTGCTCGCCTCGGAGCCGCAGGTGATGGTGGACTGGCCGGCAGCCGCCGATGAGCCCAACATCGAAGGTGATCCCGCGGTGGTCGGCGTTTCGGCGCCTCATCGCGTACTCGCCTTCGGTTCCTGGCTCGACGCCAGTAAAGCGGTCGCCATAGAGCGAGCGGTCGAGGCGCTGCGCGCACGTGGTGAATCGTTCTCGATGGCGTTCACGACACTCTCCGGCCGCCCGATCGAGGCCCAAGGCCGCGCAGTCGCGGGCCGCGCCGTGCTGCGGCTCAAGGACGCCAGCGGCGTCAAGCGCGATCTGCTCGACCTCGCCGGGCGCTACGAGATGCTGCAGAGCGAAATCGCGGCGCTGCGGGCGTTGATCGAAAAATTGCCGTCACCGGTGTGGCTGCGGGATGCGTCCGGGCGGCTGATTTTCGTCAACGCCGCTTATGCTCAGGCGGTCGAAGCACGCGATCCCGCTGACGCGGTCGAGCGCAATCTGGAACTGCTCGACAGCGCGGCACGGGGCAACATCGCGCAGGCGCGCCGGGCCAATGGCGGTTATGCGGGGCGCTTGCCGGCAGTCGTTGCCGGCACCCGCAGCAGCTTCGACGTGCTCGACTTTCAGACTGAAGCCGGCAGCGCCGGACTTGCCGTCGATGCCACCGAAGCGGAAACGATGCGCAACGCGCTCGCCCGCATGGTCGACGCCCACCGGCGCACGCTCGATCAGCTTTCGACCGGCGTCGCCATGTTTGGTGCCGACCAGAAGCTCACATTTTATAATGCCGCCTATCGCGCGTTATGGAATCTCAACGCGGCTTTTCTCGATCAGGGTCCCAGCGATTCGGCGGTGCTGGAGGAGCTGCGGGCTATGCGCAAGCTGCCCGAGGAGCGGGACTTCCGGCAGTGGAAGGCGCAGCTGCACGGCGCCTATCGCGCCATGGAAGCGAGAGAGCATACCTGGCATCTCCCCGACGGCCGTACATTGCGGGTCGTCACCACCCCCAATCCGGACGGCGGCGTCACTTATCTGTTCAACGACGTCACCGAACGGCTCGATCTCGATCGGCGGTTTGAGGAGCTGATCCGCGTCCAGGGCGAAACGCTCGATAATCTTGCCGAAGGCGTGGCCGTGTTTGGCAGCGACGGCCGCCTGCGGCTTGCCAATTCCGCTTTCGCCCGGATGTGGGGGTTGTCGCGGGCGACGCTCGAAGAGCGGCCGCACATCGAAACGATCTCCGCTTCAAGCCGCTCGCTGCACGGCGACGCGCCAACATGGCAGGCGCTCCGCGAAGTCATCACCGCAATCGACAGCCGGCGGCCGATATCGGGGCGGCTCGAGCGGCGCGACGGCGCCGTTGTCGACTGCACAACCGTTCCGCTGCCCGGCGCCGCTACGCTCGTGACCTTTCACGACGTCACCGACTCGGTCAACGTTGAGCGGGCGCTGCGCGAGCGCAACGAAGCGCTTGAAGACGCCGACAAGATCAAGATCGATTTCGTCCATCACGTATCGTACGAACTGCGATCGCCACTGACCAACATCATCGGGTTTGTCCATCTGCTCGGTGACCAGGCGACCGGTCCGCTGGCGCCGAAGCAGCGCGAATATCTCGATTACATCACGGTCTCGACCGACACACTGTTGGCGTTGATCAACAACATCCTCGATCTCGCGACCATTGACGCCGGCCGCATGCAGCTCAACCTGGCACAGGTCGATATCCGCCAGACCATGGTGGCCGCCGCGGAAGGCGTGCAGGACCGCCTGGTCAGTACCGGTATTGCGCTTGAGATCGAGACCGCCCACGACATCGGCAGCTTTATCGCCGATGAGCGCCGCGCGCGGCAGATACTGTTCAATCTGCTCGCCAATGCCGTGAGCTTCTCGCCGCCCGGCGGCACCGTCACGTTTTTGGCCGAGCGGCGCGCCGATGCGCTTGTGTTCTCGGTCACCGATCACGGGCCGGGTATTCCGCCTCATGTGCTCGAAAAGGTGTTCGACTGGTTCGAGACCAATTCGCTCGGCTCGCACCATCGCGGCACTGGCATCGGCCTCTCCCTGGTGCGCTCATTCGTCGAATTGCACGGCGGCACGGTCACCATCTCCTCGGTCGTCGGCGAAGGCACCACTGTGACCTGCACCTTCCCGCTCGGCGCCGCCGCCAGGCTGACGGCGGCCTAGCGAACCGGCCGGAGTTGCACTTCCCACAATTCAACCACACACTTGCGCATGGGCTACTACCAGATTTTCGACATGACCAACGAGTTCAACATTCTGCGGCTGATTTGCGGCCTGTTCCTGCTGCCGCATTTGTACGCCAAGGCGAGCGATCTCGAGCTCACCTACAAGATCTACGATGACTTCAAGCTGTATCCCATCAAAGCATGGGTGTTCTCCTGCATGGCGATCGAGATCGTCTGCGCCATCGGCATGGTGTTCGCTATCCATACGCGCTATGTCGCGCTCATCGAGGCGGTGTTTCTGTTCGTGGCGACCTGGGCGGTGTGGCGCCACAGCAAGGGGAAATGGCTGTGGCAAATCGGCGGTTTCGAGTACTGCCTGTTCTGGGCGATTTGCTGCGTCGTCGTCGCCATGCACGGCTGAGCGCGCCGGAGCGATCCTCAATAGCTTGCTGAGCGAATATCGGAGCAGCGCGATGTTTCCGACCGCCACCGGCGGCTCAAGTTTCACCGTAACATTACCGGACGAGCAGGCGACGGCGCGCTTCGCCATGGATATCGCCGCGGCGCTCGAACCGGGCGATCTGGTGACGCTGTCCGGCGATCTCGGCGCCGGCAAGACCACCTTCGCGCGCGCTCTCATTCGCTATCTGGCGGGCAACGCTTCGATCGAGGTACCGAGCCCGACCTTTACCCTGATGCAGAGCTATGAGCTGCCGCGGTTTCTGCTGGTGCACGCGGATTTCTACCGGCTGTCCGGTGTCGCCGAACTCGGCGAACTCGGCTTTGACGACTTGCCCGAACGCACCGTCGTGCTGGTGGAATGGCCGGATCGCGCCGCCGGGTTTCTGCCGCCCGATCGCCTCGACATTACCTTCACGCTCGTGCCGCAGCTTGATTCCGGAGCCCGCAACGCCCGCGTCGTTGGCTACGGAGCGCTGTCGGGGCGGGTTGATCGCATCACGCAAGTGCGCGCGTTCCTCGACGAGTCCGGTTTTGGGGCTGCGATGCGCTGGCGCATGGAAGGCGACGCCTCGACGCGGATTTTCGAACGGCTGACGCGCGACGGAGAGACGACGATCCTGATGAACGCGCCGCGACGCCCCGACGGTCCGCCGGTGCGCGCCGGCAAGCCTTATAGCGCCATCGCCCATCTGGCCGAGGATATTGTTCCCTACGTCGCCATCGCCTCCGGACTGCGCGATCGCAATCTGTCCGCGCCGGCAATTCTCGACGCCGATCTGGAGCGCGGTCTGCTCATCATGGAGGATCTCGGCAACGAGCGGATCGTCGGCGGCGATCCGCCGGCGCCGATCGAGGAGCGCTACGAAGCCGCGGTCGACGTGCTGGTGTCGCTGCATCGCCGCCGATTGCCGGAGACGCTGCCGGTAGCGCCGCGCCGCGACTATCGGATACCGCGTTACGACTTGCAGGCGTTTCTGATCGAAGCCGAGCTCCTGCTCGACTGGTATCTGGTCAGCATTGACGCAGCACCTGCCGATCACGTGCGCGAAAGTTTCGCAGCCTTGTGGCGCGAGGCGCTCGAGCCGGCAGTCGATGCGGCGCCGACCTGGGTGCTGCGCGATTATCATTCGCCAAATCTGATGTGGCTGCCCGACCGCGAAGACGTCGCCCGGATCGGCATACTGGACTTTCAGGACATGCTGCTGGGCCCCGGCGCCTACGATGTGGCGTCGCTGTTGCAGGACGCACGCGTCGACGTATCGGAAGAACTGGAGCTCGCGCTGCTGAGCCGCTATGCCCGCGCGCGGCTCCACGACGCGCGCTTCGATCCGGCGGTGTTCGCGCAGCTCTACGCGACGATCGCGGCGCAGCGGGCGACCAAGATTCTCGGCATCTTTGCCCGGCTCAACAAGCGCGATGGCAAGCCGCAATATTTGCGTCATGTCCCGCGTCTATTGGGCTATTTGCAGCGATCGCTGGCGCATCCTGCGCTGGCGCCGCTCAAGGCCTGGTATGCCGCGAATCTGCCGTCGTTGAATGGGCTATGATGCAGCGAATCGGCGAATGTTTGATGGGCGAGGGAACATCATGATGCCGACGAGCGCGATGGTGCTTGCGGCCGGGCTTGGCACGCGGATGCGTCCGCACAACGGCCAAATACCAAAACCGCTGGTACAAATGCGCGGCAAGTCTTTGATCGATTACTCGCTCGATCGATTGGCCGACGCCGGCGTGGAACGCGCCGTGGTCAACGTGCATTATCTTGCCGATGCGATCGAGAGCCATCTCGCCGGACGTAAACGGCCGCAGATCATCATCTCCGACGAGCGCGGCAGTTTGCTCGGCACCGGCGGCGGCATCGCCAAGGCGCTGCCGCAGCTCGGCGGGGCGCCGTTCTTCCTGGTCAATTCCGACACGGTGTGGCTCGATGGCGTCAAGCCGAACTTCCGGCGGCTCGGCGAAGCGTTCGATGCGGCGACGATGGACCTGCTCCTCCTGCTCGCGCCGACCGCCGGCAGCGTCGGCTATTCCGGCCGCGGCGACTACGCCATGGAGCCGGATGGCCGCTTGCGGCGCCGTGACGAGAACGAGGTGGTGCCGTTCGTCTATGCCGGTGCCGCGATTTTGACGCCGGCGCTGTTCGCCGACGCCCCGGCTGGGGAGTTTTCGCTGAATCTGCTGTTTGATCGCGCCGGCGCCAGCGGCCGCCTGTTCGGCTTGCGTCTCGAAGGCCTTTGGATGCATGTCGGCACACCGGACGCCGTCGCCGCCGCGGAAGCGGCCCTCGCCGCCGCTCTTTAGAATCTGGTAAGACGCATTTCCCGGATGCGGCACAGCGCGCAGCGGTGCGCCGCTAATCCGGGACCTTTTCAAGCTTGGAGCCTTTGACGATCCCGGTTCTGCAGCGCAACACTTTGTGCTGCGCTGCGCCCGGGACATGCGCGCAAAAAATGTCCCCACACGTCTTCACCATTCCGGCATCGGCGCCGTTTCTGCCAACGCTTATTACTGCGCTGGTCAGCGGCAAGCTCGGCTTGCGTATTGCTGACGATCCGCTCGCGCTTGCCGCTACTACGCTCTACCTGCCGACGCGGCGGGCGTGCCGGCTGATGAGGGATGCGTTTCTCGATGTGCTGAAGACCGATGCGGCGATCCTGCCGCGCATTGTGGCGCTCGGCGACATCGACGAGGACGAGATTGCGTTCGCCGAGGCGGCAACGGGGGAAGTTGCGGCGGATGCGCTGGCATTGCCGCCGGCGCTCGGCGGTCTGGAGCGCCGGCTGCTGCTGACCGAACTGGTCGCCAAATGGGCGAACGCGCCTGAAGTGCATGGTGCGAGCGGCGGTCCACTGGTCGCCCAGACTCCCGCAGCCGCCTGTGCGCTGGCCGACGATCTCGCCCGTCTGATCGATGACATGACCACGCGCGGTGTGTCTTGGGACCGCCTCGACGATCTCGTGCCCGACATGTTCGACCGCTACTGGCAGTTGACGCTGAAATTTCTGCGGATCGCGCGTGAGGCGTGGCCGCGGGTGCTTGCCGAGCGCGATTGTATCGAGCCGGCGAAGCGGCGCGATGCGCTGATCAAGGCCGAAGCCGCGCGGCTGGCGCACAAGACCGACGGTCCAGTGATCGCCGCCGGTTCCACAGGCTCGATCCCCGCGACCGCCGAATTGATCGCGACCATCGCACGGCTGCCGCACGGCGCAGTCGTCCTGCCGGGCCTCGATACCGATCTCGATGAGGACTCCTGGCGGCTGATTGCCGGAGATGAGGGCAGGGCGCCAGCCCCGGGACATCCGCAATTCGCGCTGCAGGCGCTGCTCGCCCGCATCGGCGTCGTCCGC
>JBAUGC010000520.1:0-25294 GCA_049679485.1 Xanthobacteraceae bacterium | reverse complement strand
CTGCCAGGCTGTTCAAAAGCAGGTCCGTTCCAAGGGTCGGCCCGGCAGCTCCGACTCTCGCTACGGCGAGCGTGCCGGCAACGCCGGCCAGTGCTCCGGAGAGCATGAACGCATAAATCTTGTACCTGACAACCGGAACGCCGGACGTTCTTGCAACCGCTTCACCGCCGCCGATCACGTACATGTATCGGCCGAAGCGCGTTTTGAAGCACACTGCCACCATAATCGCCCACAGTATGATGGCGATGAGTGCGACGTTCGGGAAATGCGGCACAAACTGTCCGATTGCGAGCTCGTCGAAGGTGGGAGAATTATACTGAAGCGCGCGGCCCTCAAGCAGCTCCAGTGCTATCCCGGTGAAAACCGAAAGGCTGCCCAAGGTCACGACGAACGAAGGTATCGACCCCAAGGCAAAGACTATTCCGTTTGCCATTCCCAGCAATGTTCCCAGAACGACGCCGACGGCTATCGCCGGCAGGCCCAGGTCGAGCCTGTTAATCGCGGTCACCGCCACGGCGCCGACGAGAAGCACGATAGCGCCTACCGAAAGATCGATACTCCCCATCAAAACCACGAACGTCGCGCCGGTCGATGCCAGGAGCAAAATGCTGGCCTGGCTTGCGACGGCGGTGAGATTTCGAAACGACAGGAATGCGTCGGTGGATACCGAGAATGCAATGATCATAATCAACACAACCGCGACCGGCAGGATGCCGCTGATGGCGGTCCGCACCTTCGTCGTCCGCCATTGCGCCGCCGCGAGTATTTCCTGTACCGCCAAAGTTTTCTCCGAAGCGTCCAATAAATTGCCATCAGGCCCCGAGCATCAGAGCCACGAGTTCACGTTCACTCGGTTTTTGCTCTGGCGGGGCGTCCACGACCGCGGTTACGCGCCCGCCTCGCATCACCGCGATGCGGTGCGAAAGTCCGATCAACTCGAGCAACTCGTCGGTAATGAGAATTATACAAGCGCCCGATGCGGTAATTCGCCTGATCAACTTGTACACCTCTTCTTTTGCCCCGGCGTCGATCCCGCGCGTCGGATTGTCAAGAACGATCGCCCGAGGCGATCGGCACAGCCATTTTGCCAGCACCACCTTTTGCTGATTGCCGCCGGAGAGCGTTTCGCACGCCGATTGCGGACTCGTGGCCTTTACGTCCAGTTCTCTGATATAGCGGCGGGTGATGCCGTCCTCGACCGCACTGCGCCAAAAGCCCAAGCGGTTGGAAAATATATCCTGTGCTCCGGCCAGCGAAATATTCCAGGCGACCGAGAACGGCGGAATGATTCCCTCCGCCAGCCGCTCACTCGGCACGTAAGCAAATCCTTGAGCGATGAGACTGCGAAACTCCGGCGGAGCAGGATGTTCCGTGCCCAGTCTCACCGTTCCCGCAGCAGGCGGCCTCAGTCCGGCGATTCCCTTACCGAGATGCGATTTTCCGGAGTCCAGCAATCCGCCGATCCCGAAAACCTCTCCTTCGTGCACCTCGAGCGATACATCCTGATAATGGTCGGGGGACGAAAGTCCGCAGGCGGCAAGCATGACGGGGCGACCGACGATCGGTTCCTGATCCTCCTCGTGGTAGTAGTCGGCATCGCGCTCGCGGCCGACCATCAACCCGTGGAGAGTGTGTTCGTCGGTCGTGGCGGGGTCGACGGTGGCGACGAGGCGACCGTCCCTCAGTACATGTATCAAGTCGCACACGCGCAAAACTTCGCCGAGCCGATGCGACACGAAGAGAACGGAGCCGTATTCTTTGATTGTCAGGATGAGCCGAAATAACGCCTCCTCCTCGGATTTTTCCAGAGCGGAGGTCGGCTCGTCCAGCAGGACAAGCGGGGTTGATATCGACAGGACCTCGCGAGGTACCAGGCAGGCGCGGGCAATCTCAATCGACTGGCGCTTGGAAAAGTCGTATTCGTCCGTGCGCCGTCGGACGTCGATATCGAGCTTCATGACATCGACGATCCGTTGCGCGGTCTTGATCATTCGCCGTCGGTCAAGAAGCTGCCCGAGGCGGGTGAATTTGCCCTCATGCGACAGCAGGATGTTCTCGTACACGGCAATGTTGGGAATCAGCGCCTGCTCCTGGAACACGCGGGAAATTCCCAGGAGATTTGCCTCCCTGTAGTTCGTCGGGCGAATCTCTTTGCCCCGGAATTCGATCCGCCCCCGGTCGGCTCGCACTATGCCGGTGATGATATTGAACAGTGTCGATTTTCCCGCGCCGTTTTCGCCGACTACGCCGACGACCTTGTTGCGCGCGACCGAGAAGCCGACATTGTCAAGAACGACGGTGTCACCAAATGTCTTGGACAACCGTTCCAGTCGAAGGATGTCGGCTCCCATGCGGATCGTCTCAGCTCCCGCGTGCGCCACGCCGACGACAATCGTGGCGCCCGGCAGGAGCAGGATTTGTCGCGATCAGGCGCGCTTCAGCGGCGAAGAATCGAAGAACTTGATCTTGTAGTGGCTCGCATATTCCTCCTGGACGGCCTTTGCTTCGCCGCTTTCCCGCGACTTCACGTATTCCGCCGGATAGGTCCAACCTGCCGGTTTTGGAATGCCGCCCCATTCGAGGTCTACGTCGAGCGGGAACAGTTCCGCTTGCGGATCCCAATCGTTGGGATGCAGAACTTTGGACATCCTTGGGTAATCGAAGGGCGCGACATCGCCGTTTTTCACATAACGTGCGATGTAGGCGTCGACGTTCGACTTCGTCATCGTTACCGAGCGCCAGCTCATCAGCCGCTCCGCAGCCCGCGGCTTCCAGCCGTGCAACACGTCGTAAAGACGCGTCGCCAACAGACCGCCCATGTAGGCCGGCACGTTGGCGCTGGTCGCCAACAGCGTGCCTTGTTTGATCGCCTCGGCGCCATGCGTCGTCCCGTCCGCGCCGGAGAGGAAGACTTCGCTTCCGGGTCGTATTCCGGCCGCCCGCAGGGCGGCGATACAGCCGTCGGCCACGTCGTCATTTTGCGCTATCACGCCCACGATCTTTGGGTGGCGGGCGATCAGTGCCTCCATCGCCTTCTGGGAATCCTCTCGATTCCACTTACCCGGCAGTTGACCGACCAGCTTGGTTTTGGGCGAGTTCTTTATGGCCTCGTCGCGGCCCCGCGATCGAATTAGGTCGGTGGAGTTTCCCTCGACGCCCGTGACGCCGACGAGATCACCGCCGCCGAATTTCCCGACCACGGTTTTGCAAACTTCCTCGGCAACGCCGCGCTCCGCCGAAAACTCTTCGGGCACGGCATAAAGCGTGTAGTAGTCGCCGCCGTCAAAAGGAGTGAACCAAGGCAACGTGCCCCAGGTATTATCGAGATAGACTTTGTTTTCATTGGCGAGCTGCGCGATGCGCTTGATCGAGCCGCCGCCGGGGGCATGCAGCATGACGCCTTTGACGCCCGCAGCTAGCTGCTGCTGGAATTCGTCGAGTTGTCGCTCGGAGTCCAGTTGCCCATCGACGGAGGCGATGTTTAATCCGAGCGATTGAGCGGCTTGGTGAGCGCCCGCGTCGGCGTTCACACAGTATTCCAACCGTTGCGTCATGACGAGGTGGGCGATCTTGCCGCTTTCGTCGGCAATCGCCACGCCGGGAATGCCGAAGGCCGCGGCGGTTGCCGAGGCAACCGCACTGCACGATGCAAGCGCCAGGAACTGCCGCCGGGAAACTCCGTGGCAATCGAGCTCGCCCATGTATCTGTCGACGACCGATCTTTCCGAGTAGTCGGGAAACCAATGCGGATTCAATTGCTTTGTCATTTCACGTTCCTCAGTTGTGAGAGTTCGTTTTGGCTTTGCGCGGCGACGAAGCAGACTTTGTTTGCTTCCTTGACCCGCTCGACCTTGCCTTGCTCGGTCAGCCACAGCAGATGCGTCTGAACGCAGGCTTCGGCGTAGCAGCGCCGTTCCCCGATGCCGGTCGAAACGGCGTAATCCAGCTCGGTCTTGATCGGAATTATTTCCGGCAATAGGTCGCTGATCGTCACCGGTCTTCCGGCGCGGGACAGGCAAGATAATACGCGCGCATTCGTATCGCGCTGTTGCGCTTGCATATGCAGCAGTCGCCGCCGGGAGCTGGCCCGCGAATAGGCCGACAAGCCGTGCCCCTCGAGCAGTGCCTCGGGTTCGAATTCAAGACAGCGTTGAATGGATCGCGAATGCGCTTTGGCGTCGCCGATCGGATATGGCCCGAGCGGCGTGGGATAGTGCATGACGTCGCCCGGATACAAAGTCCGGGTGTTTGGATTCCAAAGGCCGATATGACCGGGACAATGTCCAGGCAGATGGACGACTTCCAGTTTCAGGCCGCCGACATCGAGAATATCGCCGTCCTCGACCGTACGATCGACTTCAACAGGGCGGTTCCAATATTTGTTCACGATGGCCGGATCAGAGAGGCCAAAGCTTTCGCCTGGCCGCAGATTGAAATCCTCGAGCATTTCTTCGGGCGTGATCCCGAACCGGGTTACGTTCTCGCGGCGGGTCACCAGCATCGGATCCTCGATGATCGGCCGATCGAGCGGGTGACAAACTACGGTAGCGCCGTAACGCCGTTTGAGCATGAGCGCGTTGCCGACGTGGTCGTAGTGAAAATGGCTGATGAAGATGTATTTCAGGGCATTCTTTTCGCGGTCCAGCTTCTCGACCAGAAACTCGCCCATGCCATTGTTGTATTCTGGTAGAGTCCAATTCCCGCTGTCGATTAGCAGATTCTCGCCGTGGCCCCGGATCAGATAAACGCCGCTCTGGACGTAGCCATCGAGCTCGTCATCGGCGAACGGACCATGAATGCCCGGGATACCCCAGCCGTCCGGTGTTTCGGCCCAGAAGAAGATCATCTCGAAGCCCTCACGCAATGCGCCCGGTACGGCAAACGCGAACTTGCAATCTCGTCTTCTGCCGCCGACGACCGGCGGTGACGGCAATTATTCGCGACGCTTTTGACGCATTCCGCAGCGGCAAGCAGGGATCTTTCGAACAAATTATGTATTTAGTCTATCAGTCATATATATTTTGCCTCGCAAAGTGGGATATAGTCAATCCGATAGCCGAAATGAGAAAATTCTAGTCGAGGGATTTGACTGAGCCGAACGGAATTCGTGCGAAGCGGGCGTGTTTTAAAAGAATGTTTTTGTGAATGCGCGATTTCGTTAGCTGACGCGATGGTGCGATTTGGTCAATGGTATTCTACGCCGCCACTGCTCGGGAAAGCCGATCCATCTCGCCTTGCACAAGCCGGCGGTATACGCCTTCGCGATGAAACAATACGTCGGGCGGGCCGTCCTGAACGACCTTGCCGAGTTGCAGCACGATGATGCGATCGAAGTGGCGTACGGTCGAGAGCCGATGGGCGATGGCGACGACCGTACGCCCGTGCATCAGGCGGCCCAATGCCTCGCGGATGGCTTCTTCCGACTCGCTGTCGAGCGCGGATGTCGCTTCGTCGAGCAAGAGCAGCGGCGCATTCTTGAGAAACGCCCGCGCGATGGCGATACGCTGACGCTGGCCACCGGAAAGCCGCACCCCGCGGTCGCCGACCAGCGTGCGCATGCCGTTCGGCAGGTCCTCGATGAAGTCGCAGCGCGCCGCGAAAGCGGCGTCGAGTACCTCCTCATCCGCGGCGTCGGGTCTGCCGTAGCGGATATTCTCCATGACCGAGCGGTGGAACAGGGAAATGTCCTGCGGGACAACACCGATAGCCTCGCGCAAGCTCTCCTGAGTGACCCGGGCGATGTCCTGGCCGTCGATCAGAATCCGGCCGTCCTGGGCGTCGTAGAAACGCTGCAACAGCGCGAACAAAGTCGATTTACCGCCGCCTGAGGGACCAACGAGGCCGACGCGTTCGCCCGGCATGAAGCTGACACTGAACTCCTCGAAAATCTGCTGGCCGTCGCTGTAGCGGAAGTTGACGTGCTCGAACCTGACGCTGGCGCCGCGCCGTACCAGCGGTTCGGCCTCGGGGTGATCGCGCAGCTCGTGCGGGACCAGCAGCGTCGCCAGTGCTTCCGAGAGGCGCGCAATATGCTGCGTTATGTCGACCAGCGCCACCGCGAGATCCCGGGTGGCGTGCAGCACTGAAATAGCGAGCGTGCACACCAGCACGACGTCGCCAGTGGTCGCTTCGTTCTGCTGCCACAGCATAATCGCCCAGGCGAGCAGACCGAGCGCCAGCACGATTGTCACCAAGGCATGAAGAATCCGGAGCTTCTCGAGATAGAACAGGCTGCGCCGGCGTGCCTCCATCTCCCGCTCAACGGTGGCATCGAAACGATGATGTTCGCGCAGCAGGCCGCCAAACGCGCGCACCAGCGGCATGTTGGTGACGACATCGGTCATTTCGCCGTCCACTGCGGCGGCCTTGCCGGCAAAATCGTGATGCAAGGGCCGGCCGGCGGCGGCCAGCCGGAACATCAGGCAAACCATGACGCCGGCAACACCGGCGAGGCCGGCCGCCATAGTCAGACTGACCGTGCTCACCAATACAATCGCTGCGACCGTCGCCACGCACGGTGGCAGCACGTTCCAGACAAACATGCTCTCGCCGGTGAAGACAGCATTCGAAGTCGCAGTTACACGGCTCGTCAACGTACCGGGCAGCCGTTCGGCGAAATAGCGCGGGGAGTGCCCGGTGAGGTGCCGGAACAGGTCGCGCCGCAGGTCGCCGGTCACACCGACAAAGGCGAAATTCGAAATCCAGCTGGCGATGCGCCACAACAGGTTATCGGCGGCGATCAACGCGGCGAGCAGAATAAATGCTGCCCATACATAGGTGGTCACGCCATGAGAAAGCGTGTCGACCAGATTCTTGACGCCATATTGCGTGCCGACCGAGCAGCCCACCGCCGCGAGGACCGCGGTCAGTATCGCCGCATGCGAGATTGGGCGCTGCCGCACATAGCGAAGGATGAAAACGAGAGGACGATTGGCGTAGTCGCAAAGGTCGGCCATGCACGTTTCATCTCCGCCGTGTGAAGCCGTAAGTCCTTCCCCCAGGGGTCCGCACGGCATCACAACGCCGATAACTTGAAATTTATCCGCCCCATTCGTCTCTTTTTTCCATCGGCCGTTCGCGCAGCAACAAGCCGGCCGCGCCGAACTTCCGTGCGATAAAAATGACGTTTCACAAGCTAAAAAGTTCCCCGCGCCGCGGAAAATAAGTTCCGCGCCTCAATTGAAACATTTGGCGGTTTCCGGGTTCTTGGTTCTGTGCCGGGAACTCACGGGATGCCGGGGCATTCCGCTCAGGAAAGGTAACGTTCGATGCATATCGCGCAGGTCGCGCCGTTGACGGAGGCGATCCCGCCCAAACTTTATGGTGGGACCGAACGTGTGGTGTCGTGGCTGACCGAAGAATTGATCGGGCTCGGTCACGAGGTGACGCTCTTTGCCAGCGGGGACTCCGTGACGTCAGCACACCTGGAGGCGGTATGGCCGCGCGCGCTGCGCCTGGACGGCGCGGTGCGCGATCCGAACGCGCTGCACATGCTGCTCCTGGAACGGGTGTACCAGCGCGCCGGCGACTTCGATTTTCTGCACTGCCACCTCGATTATTATCCGTTCTCGCTGTTCTCGCGGCAGCCGACGCCGTTTGTAACGACGTTGCACGGCCGTCTTGATTTGGCGGAGCATCAGCCGGTGTTCGATGCCTTCTCGTCGATTCCGGTGGTGTCGATCTCGAATTCGCAGCGCCGGCCGCTGCCGCAGGCGAATTGGGTGCGGACCGTTCATCATGGCCTGCCGGAAAAATTGCTTACGCCGAAACCGATCAAGCCGTCGTATTTTGCCTTTCTCGGCCGCATCGCTCCCGAAAAGGGGATCGATCGTGCCATCCGCATCGCCGAGCATTGTGGTGTACCGCTCAAGGTCGCCGCGAAGGTCGACAAGACCGACCGCGAATATTTCGACGAGCAAATTCAGCCGATGATGAAGGCGGGAAATGTTGAATTCATCGGCGAAATCGGTGATCGGGACAAATCCGAATTCTTGAGCGGCGCCATCGTCCTCCTCGTCCCGATCGACTGGCCCGAACCGTTCGGGCTGGTGATGATCGAAGCCATGGCCTGTGGCACGCCGGTCATCGCCTTTAACCGCGGATCGGTGCCGGAGATTATCGATGACGGTATTACCGGGTTCATCGTCGAGGATGAAACCGGCGCGATCGGTGCCGTCGACCGCCTCGATCACCTGTCACGCGCGAAGATCCGTCAGCGCTTCGAAGAGCGTTTTACGTCGCGGCGCATGGCGCAGGATTATCTATCGGTCTACCGCAGTCTGACTGATGCGGTGGCGCCACACCTGCGGCTGGTCACCGAGGACGCGCCGGCATTGTAGGCCCTCCGCCAACCTCGGCGACTCTTCCCGGGCGCGGCGCAAGACGAAATGGTGCGCCGCATCCGGGATACGTCAGTCGGGCTCCTCTACCGGTCGCGTTTCCGGCATCAGAAGCCAGACCATCGCCACACCTAAAAGTGCAATCGCTGCCAAGGTGGCGAAAGCTGCCGGACTACCAAAGTGGTCGCTGATATAACCTGCCAATGTTGCACTCAGCGAGGCGCCGATACCGACGAAAGTGCCGACAAAACCCTGACCGAGATTGAAGTGCCCTGTGCCGCGCGTCAGGTCGGCGACGATGAGCGGCACCATCACGCTAAACACCGCAGCGGTCACCCCATCCAGCAATTGTACGATAACCAGCATCTGCGGATTGGTCACTGAAGCAAACAGCAGGCCGCGAACCGGCAGGGCAGCGAAGCCGATCAGCAGCAGCGGCCGGCGACCCCAAATCTGGGCCTGGTGGCCGATCCACGGCGATAGAGTTGCGACCAGCAACTGCGGCACCACAATGCACACGGCGATGAGTAGTGTCGCCCACCGGGCGGAGCGCATCGTGACGGCGCTGCCGAGCAACGGCAGCATGGCCGCATTGGCCAGGTGGAACAGCAACAGGCAGCCGGCGAAGATCAGGAGGGGCCGGTTGGAAAACAAATCTCTCACCCCGGTCGGCGGCTTATTGGCGCGCAGTCGCGGTGTCGAGCCATGCGCCCGCTCGGGGTCGATCTCCGCTGCAGCGATCTGACGAAGCGCGAGCAACGCCGGAACAAGCAACAGGACGGTGACGACAAAGACCGCTCGGGCGGACAGGAAGTATCCGCAGGCACCCATGGCGGCTGCCGCCAGGCCGTTGCCAATGGAGGCAAAACGGGCATTGCGCCCCAGTCGCTCGCCGATCGCGGCATGACCAACGAGGCCCAGGCTGATCGCCACCATGGCAGGGCCGAGCACGCAACTTGCCAGCGCCTGTATGACCGCCGCCGACAGCACCATCGGAAACACCGGATGCGTTGCATAGGCCAGAGCGCTGACACAGATTCCCGCAATCGCGATGCCGGCTACCAAACGTTCTGACCGTGCGGCATCGACCAGCGCGCCGCCCGGTATTTGGCCTATGAGCGACGCAAAGCCAGCTGCGGACAGGACAAAACCGATGTCGACCTGCGTCCATTTTTGCGTGGTGAGAAACACCGAGACGAACGGCCCAAAGCCGGTCTGCACATCGGCGACGAAGAAAATGAACCAATCAAGCCCGCGCAGGCTCCGCGCAGAGGGCTGGAGCGGCGGCTCGGGCCCGCGCGGCTGTTCGCCAAGCGGCGCTGCGGGCTCGTCTTCGATCCCGTCGCGCTGATCTCGACTGTCGCCAAGGCGGCGTAGCGGTTCCGCGGACAGAATACATCTCCGGCACTGTTGCTTATTCGGGCAGCGGTTCGAGCTTACCCAGAGCGCCCAGGATGACCACCGGCTTGCCATCCTGGTACTCGGGAGCTGCCTTGACTTGGTCGCGGGTTAACTCAAGGGCGATATGGCTGCCCGGTTTGCCGGGCGGCGGAAAATGTAGCGCGTTCCAATCCACCGCGATCTTGCGGCTGCCGACCCCGAGGAACCCGCCGAAATCGATGATCGCCGCGCGCACTTGGCCGGCGCGGTCGACGAGCACGTCCACGATCCGGCCCATATTCTCATCTGTCGCACTCCGCACGTTGCGGCCGAGCACACCTTCGACTTCATGCTTGTTCAGGATGGTCACCGCAGCAGGCGCCGGGGTTCCGGTCGAAGGCTCCGCCTTGTCGGTATCGCTCTCGGCGAGCGCCGTGGTCAGTGCGATCGTCAGGACAAGCAAAGCGGTCGCTGCCATCGCCGCGCGACGATTCCCGCCCATGCTGCCTCCACTGGGGTGTGCTCACTCCACTAAGCGCGGGAACTCGCTGGGGTTCCATCGAGCCGGTTGTGACATGAAAGTGTCGCGCACCGGGTGATGACTGAAGGCGTGCGTCGACGAAGCCTTACGAAGTGTAAACGACCGAGACCCGAATGTCGCCCTCGGTCCGCGGCGTGTCGAGCGACACAGTGTCGTTGTTGCGCCGTACGCGCAGATCGACGCGCGACGAACCGAGCTGCAGGTTCCGCAGAGTCACTTCGTCAAGAAATGCTGGGAGCCGTGGATTGCTCAGCCGGATTTCGTTGGCGAACGGATCAAAGTGCAGGCCCAGGGAGGCCTGCAACAGCGCAAACGGCGTAGCGCTAGCCCAAGCTTGCGGACTGCAAGCGACCGGGTAGAGGGTGGGGCCGTGGCCCGACTGACGCTGGAAGCCGCAGAACAGCTCAGGCAATCGGCGATGCTCCATATACGTCCCAGCGTAGAATAGGCCAGTGAACAAGGTTTCGAGCTGCTGTTTTAGCCCGTAGCGCGCAAGACCTAATCCGATCAACGCGTTGTCGTGCGGCCAGATCGACCCGTTGTGATAGGACATGGGATTGAAGCGAGCCTCGCCCCGCGCCACCGTGCGGATGCCCCAGCCTGAGAAAAAGTCGGGCCGCAGCAGTCCCCTGGCGACGAGCGACGCCCGCTTCGGGTCGGCGATGCCGGTGAACAGGAGTTGCCCGGCATTCGATGTGCGCACCGCGCACTGCTTCTTGGCGCCGTCGAGCGCAAGCGCATAGGTCTCGATCTGCGAACACCAGAACGCGGCCTCGAAGCGTTCGGCGAGTACCCGCGCTTGCGCTTCCAGCCGCTCAGCCTCGGCGTCGCGTCCAAGCCGCCGCGCGCAGCGCGCTGCCATGCGCTTGGCGGCATAGACATAACCTTGGACCTCCACGAGCGCGATTTCGCCTTCGGCCAATCGGCCGTCGGCGTGAAAGATTGCGTCTTGCGAATCCTTCCAGCCTTGATTGGCGAGACCCTGGTCGGTCGCTCTTTTGTACTCCACGAAGCCGTCGCCGTCCGGATCGCCGGGACCGTCGATCCAGTCCAGGGCGGCGCGGATCGCCGGCCACAGGGCGGCAATTGTTTCAATGTCGCCGGTGCGTTCCAGATAAAGGCCGGCGAGCAGAACGAACAGCGGCGTGGAATCGACGCTGCCATAATAAAGTCCGAACGGGACTTCGCGGAGCGCCGCCATCTCGCCGCCGCGCATCTCGTGGAGGATTTTTCCCGGCTCAGCGTCGGCGAGTTTGTCGGTGGTTTTGGCCTGATACGCGGCAAGCCGGCGCAGCACACCTTGCGCTACGTCGGGACTCCACCACAGCATTTGCAATGCGGTGATCAGGCCGTCGCGACCGAATGTGGTGGAGAACCAGGGTATTCCAGCGTAGGGATAGCGGCCTTGCGGCGTGTCGGTCGTCAGCATTTCGAGATCGGCCGCCGACCGGCACAGCATCTCGTTGAAAAGCTCGTTCGACGTCTCGGCGCTGGTGCGTCCGCGCGTGGCTTCGCGCAGCTCGCGGCGCGACCGTATAAGGGCGCGCAAAAACGGTGCCGGACGCGCCTCTTCCTCGTTGCAGCCGGCGGCGAGGAACAGCGGCTGCGATTGGCCGGGCGCGAGACGCAGCTCATAGACGGCGTCGTTCGTCGCCAGCCGCGTTGGCGGCGGATCGAAACTTAGCGTCGTGCGTCGCAGCCGGTCATCCAGCCCATAATAGTTGAGCAACACCTGGTCGTTGCCGCGCAGCTGCGCCGTCTGGGTGCCACGGCGGTCGCGATGGGTGCCGCGCACTTCGAACAAATCCGCAAAGTCGTTCGCGAACAGCATCGACAGCCGCACGCTGATTGTTTGGTTGCCGTAATTGCGCACGCTAAGCCGCTGATATGCGGTGTCCCGCCACAGGAAGATCGTGCGCAGAATGTGGACGGTGTCCTTTTGCAAAACGACCTGCTGATCGGAAATCAGGTCCGGATTGGTGAGATCGACAGCGAGCGCGGCGTTGTCGTCGCGCAGATTGGAGCCGAGCAGTAGCGGCGGCGCGTTATTCACCAGCAATTGCAGGCGCGCAAGAAAGCGGGTGTCGCAATAAAACAGCCCGTCGGCCGTTGCTGACGCTGCGCCGATGTCGCCATGATCGTCGCACACCAGAAAGGCATCGTTATGTTTCAGCGTTCGGCGCGGCCGGCCTGCGGATTGCGTGGCTGAAATATAGAAAGAATCTTCCACCGCAGCCGCAGCAGGCGCCGCCTGCGTGGCAGTTTTCGGAGACATCGGGTTTCCCCTCTTGCTTTGCTCGACGGATTAATCGGCCGCGCGTTTAGCCGCACCATAGTGCCGGCTGGTCCCATGAGTTTTATCGAGGCAAGCGTTCGGGGAACCGAGAGTTCCGACGAATAAGGAAAATTCTCGGCGCGGCCAATAGGGTCAGGGCGATCGCGGCGCGTTCGTATGGGCAATTACTTAGCAACGGCCGGCTCAACGTCACACGACTGTCACAAAACTGGCAATCTGTTGCCACGATGCCACACACGTCGGCCGTATTCGGCTCCCCCAGGAAAATGGCCGAAAGGGGCGTGACAAGGGGGAAAGTTCCCCCTTATTTTTGAAAACGATCAAACTACGCGTCGCGATCGAGCGCCGGATAACGGCTGGGGGTTGAAATGAACAAATTTGGCGTGACCGCGGCAGTCTCCGCAATGGTGCTGACCGTCAGCATCGCCGGTGCGACCAGCGCATTGGCAGACGACCCCATGGTGACCAAAGCACCGATTGTGGCTGCGGCAGCGGCACCGGGGCCCGGTCCATGCGACAGCGTTCCAGCCTTTTTCCTCTCCAGCTGTGTATTGAGCTGGTATGGGGTCACGTTCTACGGCACGGTCGACATAGGCGGCACCTACCAGACGCACGGCGACGGAGCGCTCGACATAAACCATCCGGTCGGCGCCAGTTACCTCCTTGGTAACAGTGGCACGAACGCCGTTGGCCGGGTGGCAGGATTTGGTCTTGGCCCGAACGCGATGAGCCAGTCGAACGTTGGCGTCAAGTTTCTCGAACCCGTCGGCGGTGGATGGTCTGTCGTCGGGCAGGCCGAGCTCGCGTTCGATCCTTATTCAGCGCTGTTGGCCAATGCGCCGCAGGCGATGTTTGATTCGATCGGCGTACCGGAGAATAAGCAGCTCATACCGTACGATTCCAGCCGCTGGGGCTGGCTGGCGTCGCAAATTTACACCGGTGTAAGCAACCCGATCTGGGGCACCTTGACCTTCGGCCGGCTCAACACACCGATGACCGACGCGGTCGGTGCCTACGATCCGATGGGCGGCGCCTACGCGTTTTCGGTGATCGGGAATTCCGGTGCGACCTGCGGCGACGGCGACACCGAAACGTGTCGTTGGACCACGGCGATCAAGTATCGCGTCAATGTCAGCGACTTCCGGCTGGTCGTCATGGGGCAGCCGATCGGTGGCACCAATAGCGGCTACAATGCATATAACCCGAACAACGGCGCGATCGAAGGCGGCATCGGCGCGGACTTCAGACGTCTCGGACCCGGCGTTCTCTCGGTAGACCTCTTGGGCGCGTGGGAAAGAGACGCGGTTAATTGGTCGACGCTTTTTCCCGGCCAAACTTTAGTGGATGGCACGCCGGGCGGGGCAAACCCGTTTCCTGTCGGCGGTCTCAAGGCGACGATCTCCAACAATACGTCCGGTATGGTGGTGGCCAAATATAGCTTCGGTTCCTGGGGAAATCCTGCGCCGATCGTGGCCAAAGCGCCGGTGCCGCCCGGGCCCTCCGGCATCCCGCTCACCTTCTATGCTGGCTATGAGTATATCCAGTTCGCTGACCCAAGCGATTCGCAGACGACCTCGTTTCGCGATGACGGCTTCCAGTTCAACTTCGTCAATAGCGCCGGCAGCGTGTTAAGCGGCAATGGCACAACGATCGCCAACAACGCGTTCAACTCCCTGTGCGGATCGGGCAAAGGTTGTGACGACCGGGTTCTGCAGAGCATGTGGACCGGCGCCAAATACGGTATCACCAGAGATCTGGATATCATCGGTGCCTACTATCACTACATCCAGAACTCGTTCGTTCATGGGGTCAATTGCACTCTCTCGGTGGCGGCTGCCAACTCGCGGTGCCAAGGCTACTTCGATGCATACTCGGCGGTCATCGACTGGCGGTTCCTGCCGAAGTGGGATGCCTACATCGGCGTGATGTACTCGGCGGCGTTTGGCGGCCTCGCCAACGGCGATATTTCCCGCGAAAACGTCGCCGCAACGGGTGGCGTTCGCTTCCGATTCTAAGCCTGCAGGCGCAAGCCTACGAATTGCAAACGCCGCCGGACTCGCTCGGCGGCGTTTTCGCTTCAAGAGTTCGACGCTGGCGCGGCCCAGTCAGCTGGCAACGATGTGACGTTAACTGCAGCGACTTCCGCTGCGGCTTGCAGCGGCGCCCGGTGGCGAGCCTGATTCGACAAATAGCCGCTACCCGACTTCAGTCGTTTGTTATCGGCCGTTGTTACCATGATAGTCGGGTAACCCTTCGCGCCAGGTGGCATCGCTATGAAAAGCGTAACAGCGATGGGAAATCGCACCCACAACTCTGCATTGGATCGCCTGCCGGGCTGTCGTTGGTGCCGCCTGGGCGTGGGCGACTGATGTCAGAGGAAGCGAGATCGCGAGAGACGCGATCGCGAGACTCGCAGCGAGAACCGAGGCGGTCATTTTCGGGGACGTGACACGCTCCTTTCCTTGCGGGCATTGCCCCAAAGGACGCTTGCCCGAAGGACGAACGCATTTTGCTTGCACCCGGTTCTCCTCCAACAAATTAAATTTTGGCAATCGTTGCATCGCGACATCAGAAACTGATGCCACTTTTTGTAGGAGGAAGGTCGAAAGAAGCGGTGGAGTCGTGAAAATTGCCTCGTTCCGCAATGCGGGCTGCCTATGCGGCCTCCCGGCTCAGCCTGCGAGTACCTGCGCCGGGGCCGCGGCAATTCGCAGCAGCCTCCGCTCCTGGCCGTCGCGCCATCAGCATCAGCTCGGCCGGCCGCTTGGCTGGAAGCGGTGGCGAGATACCTTGAGTTGATTAGGAATAGCTTAGAAGGTCGCGGTCGGAAAACCGCGACCTTGTAAGCTATTGCGCCCAACACTAAGGCGACGCAAAATACCTTTATAATCTGGGACTTTACAAGGTGCTGGCCGGAGAAGCCAGCACCCAAAGCACTCTAGGGACGGGAAACAATGGCGGTTAAATCGCCCGCTGTTCATGCGGACACGGAGGTTTCGTCAGCCGGGCGCTGGGGCCAGCTCGTTTCCGGCGTCCTGTGCATGGTGATGATCGCCAACCTGCAATATGGCTGGACGCTTTTCGTCAATCCGATTGATCAGAAATATCACTGGGGTACCGCCGCCATACAATTGGCGTTCAGCGTCTTCATCGCTACGGAAACCTGGCTGGTGCCGATCGAGGGCTGGTTTGTTGATCGGTTCGGTCCGCGGGTCGTGGTTGCGCTAGGCGGCGTCTTCGTCGCCTGTGCCTGGGCGCTGAATTCCGTTGCCGGTTCGCTTTGGGAATTGTATCTCGCTGCTGCTTTATCCGGCATCGGCGCGGGTGCGGTCTACGGCACTTGCGTGGGCAACGCCCTGAAGTGGTTTCCCGATCTGCGTGGGCTCGCCGCAGGCTTAACGGCAGCCGGATTTGGCGCTGGCACGGCCGCGACCGTGATCCCAATCCGCGAGATGATACTCGGATATGGCTACCAGTCCGCGTTTCTTTGGTTTGGGTTGGGGCAAGGTTTCATCATTTTACTGCTGTCGCGGCTCCTCCGTGCGCCGCAGCCCGGCGAGACACCAAAGCCAGCGGCGCGGCTGACACATTCGCTGCGCGAGTACACGCCCGTCGAAATGCTTCGGTCGCCGGTGTTCTGGCTGCTCTACATCATGTTCGTCATGGTGGCGGCGTCGGGCCTGATGGCGACCGCGCAGATCGCCCCGATCGCCAAGGACTTTGGTCTCGCCGACCAGGAAGTGAATGTATTTTTCGTTACCGCCACAACACTCAGCGCGGCGCTGGTGATCGACAATATCTTAAACGGACTAGCGCGGCCGTTCTTCGGCTGGCTGTCCGATATCATCGGCCGCGAAAACACTATGGGAATCGTGTTTACGCTGGGGGCCGCGGCCTATTGGAGCCTCGGCTCATTCGGACACACGCCATACATGTTCATACTGTTGGCGGGCCTTATTTTCTTCACCTGGGGCGAGATCTTCAGCCTGTTTCCGGCGATAGCGACCGATACCTACGGTGCAAAATACGCGACCGCCAATGCCGGGCTTCTCTATACTGCCAAGGGCACGGCAGTGTGGGTCGTGCCGTTGGCCAGCATCATCAAGAATTACTCGGGCACGTGGCACTGGGTCTTCGTTATCGCGGCAATCATGAATCTGGCGGTTGCCGCACTCGCGTTGTTGGCGCTTAAACCCATGCGCCGGCAGATTACCCGGCACGGCTGAATGCAAAAGGGGAAAAATGCCAGCGTTTGAACGTCCAAAAATCTGGAATAATGTATGCCAGGCATGAGTTCGAGCGTTTCCATAGCACGGCCTGCCGCGCCGGAAGCCGGATCGGTGGACGCGCCGAGGTCCCAACCGGCCGTCGATCCGCTCGCCAGCCCGGAGAATTTCAAGCGCCAGGCTTATGTCGCGCTTAAGAGCGCGATTGCGGCCATGGACGTTTATCGTAGCCGCGCCGAGATCAGGCTCGACGAGCGGCGCTTGGCGCAGGACTTCGGGGTCAGCCGCACGCCGGTGCGCGAGGCAATGGCGCAGCTGGAGCGCGAAGGGTTTGTCCGCTCGGTGCCGCGCCGCGGCGTCTATGTGGTGCGCAAGACCAGGCGCGAGGCAATCGAATTGATTACTGCCTGGGCGGCGCTCGAAAGCATGGCCGCCCGGCTGATCACACAAACCGCCGGCGACGACGAGATCGCCGCGCTGCGGTGCATGTTTGCGACGTTCGAGAACGGCATCGTGCGCGCCCACCTCGACGAATATTCCGAGATCAACATCGAATTCCACCAGACGATCATTCGCATGAGCGGCAATGCGACGCTGATTGATCTGGCCGAAAATCTTTTTACCCACATGCGGATGATCCGCAGGAAGACGATCGGCGAAATGGACCGCGCCGATCGTTCGATCCGCGACCACATCCAAATCATCGAGGCGCTGGAAGCACGCGACACGTTGCGCGCCGAAACGCTGGTGCGCGATCATGCGCTCGGCCTCGCCGAGCACGTCGCCAAGTACGCCGATTATCTGGATTGAACGCGAGACCGACGATCGGGAGACTCCCATGGCTGACGCAGCAATGAAAGAGAAACTCGAACCCGCAAATCCGGCCGAAGCGGACCAGGAGTTGACCGACGGCTTTCACCTCGTCATCGACGCGCTCAAGCTCAATGGCATCACCACGATCTACGGCGTACCCGGCATCCCGATCACGGACTTGGGACGCAAAGCGCAGGCCGCCGGCATGCGCGTCTTGTCGTTCCGGCACGAACAGCACGCCGGCAACGCGGCCGCGATCGCCGGCTTCCTCACCAAAAAGCCGGGCATCTGCCTCACCGTTTCGGCTCCCGGCTTTCTTAACGGTCTCGCTGCGCTGGCGAATGCCACAACCAACTGTTTTCCGATGATCCTGATCAGCGGTTCGTCGGAGCGTGAGATCGTCGATTTGCAGCAGGGCGATTACGAAGAGATGGACCAGCTGGCCATCGCCAGGCCGCTCTGCAAGGGCGCGTTCCGCATCCTGCATGCCGCGGACATCGGCATCGGCGTGGCGCGTGCCATCCGCGCCGCTGTTTCCGGTCGTCCGGGCGGGGTTTATCTTGATCTGCCGGCCAAGCTGTTCTCGCAAGTGATGGCCGCAGACGCCGGGGCGAAATCGCTCGTCAAGGTGATCGACCCGGCGCCGGCACAGCTTCCCGCTCCAGCCGCAGTCAGGCGCGCGCTCGACGTCCTCAAGAGCGCCAAGCGCCCCCTCATTATCCTTGGCAAGGGCGCAGCGTACGCGCAGGCCGACGACGACATCCGCGCTCTGGTCGAGAAGACCGGCATTCCCTTCCTGCCGATGAGCATGGCCAAGGGCCTGTTGCCCGACACTCATCCGCTGTCTGCGGGTGCCGCGCGCTCGACAGTGCTGAAAGACTCCGACGTCGTCATGCTGATTGGTGCCCGCCTCAACTGGCTTCTTTCGCATGGCAAGGGCAAGACCTGGGGCGAACCTCACTTGAAAAAATTCATCCAGATCGATATCGAACCCAAGGAGATGGACAGCAACGTCGAGATTGTTGCCCCGCTAGTCGGCGACATCGGCTCCTGCGTTTCCGCTCTGCTCGGAGGCATTGACGGCAAGTGGCCCGCCCCGCCGACGGACTGGGTCAACGCGGTCAACGAGCGCAAGGAAGCCAACATTGCCAAGATGGCGCCGCGGCTGATGAAGAATACGGCGCCAATGGACTTCCACAGCGCGCTGGGCGCTTTGCGCACCGTGATCAAAGAACGGCCGGATGCGATTCTGGTCAACGAGGGTGCCAATACGCTCGATCTCGCGCGCGGCATCATCGACATGTATCAGCCGCGCAAGCGCCTCGATGTCGGCACGTGGGGCATCATGGGCATCGGCATGGGCTATGCGGTCGCCGCTGCGGTCGAGACCGGCAAGCCGGTGCTCGCGGTCGAAGGCGACAGCGCGTTTGGTTTCTCAGGCATGGAGGTCGAGACGATCTGCCGGTACAACCTGCCGGTCTGCGTCGTCGTCTTCAACAACAACGGCATCTATCGCGGCACCGACGTCAATCCTGGCGGCGGTTCGGACGTTGCCACGACCGTGTTCGTCAAAGACGCCCGCTACGAGAAGCTGATGGAGGCATTCGGCGGTGCCGGCGTGCGTGTGACCACGCCCGACGAGCTGAGCCGCGCCGTTAACGACGCCATGAACTCGGGCAGGCCGACCCTCGTCAACGCCGTGATCGATCCTGCCGCCGGCAGCGAGAGCGGCAACATCGGCAAGCTCAATCCGCAAAGCGCAGTCAGCAAGAAATGACACGCCGTGTCATCCCGGACGCGGTGCAGCACGAAGTGGTGCACCGCTAATCCGGGATCATGGTCGGAGCGATATGGAGTTTGTGAAGGTCCCGGTTCTGCAGCGCACCACTTCGCTTCGCTACGTGTCGCGCTGCGCCCGGGAAATTCGATAATTTGGAGAGGTAAAACATGGCAACGCGCAAGAAGGCTGCGAAAGCAAAGTCCAAAACCGCAACAAAAAAGTCCGCCAAGAAGGTGGTGAAACTCAAGGCAAAACGGCCGGCGGCGAAAGCCGTTACGCGCAATGGCGCTCCGCGTCCCAGCGCAAAGCCATGGGGAGAGGCGGGCAGGGCGCTCGATGGCGTGCGCATCCTCGACTTCACGCACGTGCAATCGGGACCGACCTGCACGCAACTGCTCGCCTATATGGGCGCCGACGTGATCAAGGTGGAGCGGCCAGGCGTCGGCGATATCACCCGCGGGCAGCTGCGCGACGTGAAGGGTGCCGACAGCCTTTATTTCACGATGCTCAACGGCAGCAAACGGTCGATCACGATCGATTCCAAGCACCCCAAGGGTACGGAAGTGCTCGACCGGCTGGTGAAGCAATGTGACGTGCTGGTGGAGAATTTTGCACCCGGCGCGCTCGACCGTATGGGGCTTACCTGGGAGCATATCCACAGGCTTAATCCGCGCATGATCGTCGCGTCGGTGAAGGGCTTTGGGCCAGGTCCCTACGAGAACTGCAAGGTGTACGAGAACGTCGCCCAATGCGCCGGCGGATCAGCGTCGACCACGGGCTTCCGCGACGGCCCTCCACTGGTCACCGGCGCGCAGATCGGCGATTCCGGTACGGGCCTGCATCTGGCGCTCGGCATCGTCGCAGCGCTCTACCAGCGCACCCGGACCGGCCGTGGCCAGCAAGTGCTGTGCGCCATGCAGGACGGCGTGCTCAACCTTGCGCGGGTTAAACTACGCGACCAGCAGCGGCTCAAGCATGGTCCGCTTACCGAATACAGCCAATACGGCGAAGGTGTTCCGTTTAAAGAGGCGACGCCCCGCGCCGGCAACGATTCCGGCGGCGGGCAGCCGGGCTGGATTCTCAAATGCAAAGGCTGGGAGAGCGATCCCGACGCCTACATCTATTTCATCACCCAGGCGCCGGTGTGGGGCGCGATCTGCGATCTCATCGGCAAGCCGGAATGGAAGACCGATCCGGATTTCGCGACGCCGCCGGCGCGGCTGCCGCGGCTCAAACAGATCTTCGCGACCATCGAGCAGTGGACCATGACCATGACCAAGTTCGAGGTCATGGATATGTGCAACAAATACGACATCCCGGTCGGGCCGATCCTGTCGATGAAGGAGATCGCGGAAGAAAAGTCGCTGCGCGCGACCGGCACGGTGGTCGAAGTCGTTCATCCCACACGTGGCCCATACTTGACGGTGGGCAATCCGATCAAGCTGTCGGACTCGCCGGCTGACGTACGCCGCTCGCCGCTGCTTGGCGAACACACCGATGAAGTGCTACGCGACGTGTTGCGCTATTCAGATAAAGAGATTGCGGCTATCAAGGCGTCCGGCGCACTCAGCGCTGCGGACAAAAAAGCCGAAGCGGCGTAGTTTCTCTTTCGCTGAATTGCCGAGGCAGGTAAGGCGTCTCCACGATGCGTATCGTCGTTCACGGGCAGCAGGCGTTTGGCAAGGCGGTGCTTGAGGCGCTGCTCGAGCGCGGCGAAAATGTCATCGCCGTCTACGTTGCGCCGGAGAAGCCAGGCGCGAAGGCCGATCCGCTGAAGGAAGCGGCGCTGGCTGCGAAGCTTCCGGTCTATCAGCCGGAATCCTACAAGAAGCCGGAGGTGTGGGATGAGTTCAAGACGCTCAAACCGGACCTTCAGGTGATGGCCTTTGTGACACTGTTCGTGCCCGAGGAATTTTTGAATATCCCGACCCGCGGCTCGATCCAGTATCACCCGTCGCTCCTTCCCGCCTATCGCGGCGCCAGCGCCATCAACTGGCCGATCATCAAGGGCGAGAAGGAAACCGGCCTGTCGATTTTCTGGCCGGACAACGGCCTCGATACCGGCGACGTGCTGATCCAGAAAAGAACTCCGATCAGTGACGCCGACACGCTCGGCACCATCTATTTCGACCGCCTGTTCCCAATGGGCGTCGACGCCATGATGGAGTCAGTCGACCTCGTGAAATCTGGCAACGCGCCGCGTATCAAACAGGATGAGTCCAAAGCGACCTACGAAGGCCGCTGCGGCCCCGACAATGCCAAGATCGATTGGGGCAAGCCGTGGGAGCAGATCGACCGGCTGATCCGCGGCTGCAATCCCGCGCCGGGCGCGTGGACGACGCTCGATAGCAAGCAATTGAAGATATTCGACGCCAAGCCTCTGCCAGCGAAAGACCCGAAGGGAATCGGCGGCAAGCTCGGCGAAATCGCTGTGGTCGAAGCGGACGGCTTCACCGTGGTTTGCGCCGATGGGCGCTTCAAGGTCACGCGCGTGCAGCCCGCCGACGGCAAGAAAATCGAAGCCGGCGAATGGGCGAAATCTACCGATCTCGCGGTCAAAGCGAGGTTCACGTGATTCCAATACCGTCGTGGCCGGGCTCGTTTCGGCCACGGGTGTCCTTCCTCATAACCAAGACGTGGATGTCCGGCACACCGCCGGGCATGACGCTCTGAGCTTCCGCATTTCCTCCTCCATCTGAATGGATCGCCCTAATGCCCGCCTCGCAGCATCAATCGCCGAAATCCGACATCGAAATTTCTCAGGCCGCGAAGAAGCGGCCGATACTGGACATCGCCAGGGAAAAGCTGGGCATCGCGCCGGAGAATCTTGAGCCCTACGGCCACTACAAAGCCAAGGTGGCGATGGACTTCGTTAAATCGCTGCAGGGAAGGCCGAACGGCAAGCTCATCCTCGTCTCTGCCATCACGCCGACGCCGGCGGGCGAGGGCAAGACGACGACGACGGTCGGATTGACCGACGCGCTCAATCACATCGGCAAGAAGGCGATGCTCTGCCTGCGGGAACCGTCGCTCGGGCCCTCGTTCGGCATGAAGGGTGGCGCCGCGGGCGGCGGCTATGCGCAGGTCGTGCCAATGGAAGACATCAATCTGCACTTCACCGGCGACTTCCACGCCATCACTTCGGCGAACAATCTGCTTGCCGCGATGCTGGACAATCACATCTACTGGGGCAACTCGCTCGGCATTGACGAACGGCGCGTAGCCTGGCGGCGCGTGCTCGACATGAATGATCGCGCACTGCGCTCGATCGTCGGCTCGCTCGGCGGCGTCGCCAACGGTTTTCCGCGCGAGGATGGTTTCGACATCACGGTTGCCTCCGAGGTGATGGCGATCTTCTGCCTGGCCAAAGACCTTGACGATCTTAAGCAACGCCTCGGCAATATAGTCGTCGCCTACACGCGCGAGCGCAAACCCATCCGCGCCGCCGATCTCAAAGCGCACGGCGCCATGACTGTGCTGCTAAAGGAAGCGCTGGCGCCGAATCTGGTGCAGACGCTCGAAGGCACGCCTGCCTTTATTCACGGCGGACCGTTCGCCAACATTGCCCATGGCTGCAATTCCGTGCTGGCGACGACGACCGCGCTCAAGCTTGCCGACTACGTCGTGACCGAGGCTGGTTTCGGCGCCGACCTCGGCGGCGAAAAATTTTTGGACATCAAGTGCCGCAAGACCGGCCTGTCGCCGGACTGCGCCGTGCTCGTCGCCACCATCCGCGCGCTGAAGATGCATGGCGGCGTGAAGAAAGAAGACCTCAAGACCGAGAACCTGAAAGCGCTGGAAGCCGGCATGAGCAATCTGCAGCGCCACGTCGAGAACATGCAGAAATTCGGCATCGTGCCGGTGATCTCGATCAACCGCTTTTCGGCCGACACCGAAGCAGAAATCAAGCTGGTCGAGGACAAGTGCAAATCGCTCGGCGTTGAAGCCTTGATGGCCGATCATTGGGCCGAGGGCGGCGCCGGCGCCGCCAATGTCGCGCGCGCGGTGGTCAAGGTTTGCGACAGCGGCAAAAGCAAGCTCAAGCTCCTTTATCCCGACGACATGCCGCTCTTTGAGAAGATCCGCACCATCGCCAAGGAGATCTACCGGGCCAAGGACATTTCGGTCGACAAACCGGTACGCGATCAGCTGACCGCGTTCGAGGCGATGGGCTACGGCAAATTCCCCATCTGCGTTGCCAAGACGCAGTACAGCTTCTCGACCAATCCCGATGCCAAAGGCGCTCCCAGCGACCACATTATCCCGGTCCGCGAAGTGCGGCTTTCCGCCGGAGCCGAATTTGTGGTGGCGATCTGCGGTGAGATCATGACCATGCCGGGCTTGCCGAAGGTCCCGGCCGCCGATTCCATCGATGTCGGACCGGATGGTAAGATCGTGGGGCTGTTCTAAGGCGATTCGCCCGGACGCCAACCTCAAGCTCTGGTGTAGAGTGGCCGACGTCGGATGTATGTGACTGCGGGTTGCGAACTTTTTTCTGAAAATTTTCATCTTTTTGCGTTGTGCGGATAGGTCAGTATTTTTGCACCTTCCTGCTACGAACGCACACGTTTCGCCGCTGACAGGGACGGCGCTGCGAAAACGAGAGTTCAGAATTTTATCGATTGCGTCTTATTGGTTGTGTTCCAATGCTCAACGCTAGCTTGTCCTTCGATAATCCCAAATCCGCGGAAAGCCAGTCGCTGGTTGACGAACTTAACGGCGCGGTTGCCGCCAGGGATGATAACCAACGTCTGAGAATTCTGGAGCGCCTCGCCGGCTTATTCGCAGCCGGCTCGCGGGGCTACTCCAGCGATCAGATCGCGCTGTTCGATGACGTGCTGCAGAAACTCGCCGCCGATATTGAGGTGAAGGCACGGGCAAGACTCGCCCAGCGGCTGGCGCGCATCGACACCGCCCCTCCCAAGCTGATCCGCTCGCTCGCCTTCGACGATGCGATCGAGGTGGCTGAGCCAGTGCTTGCTCACTCGCAACAGCTAAGCGACGCCGATCTGGTCGAGAATGCAGCCACGAAGAGCCAGGAGCATCTTCTTGCCATTGCCCAGCGCCTGAAACTGAGCGAGTCGGTAACCGATGTACTGGTTGAACGAGGTGATCGCCGCGTCGTTCACAAGGTGGTCAAAAACAAGGGTGCGCAATTTTCTCTGGCCGGGTACGACAAGTTAACGACCCGCGCGCGTTGTGATCGGAAGTTGACGCTGGCGCTTGCTCGGCGTCAGGATATCCCCCGCCACTTCTTTCTGAAGTTGCTCGAAACAGCTTCGGCTTCGGTGCGCGCGGAACTTGAAAGCTCCAATCCGCAGGCGGCGGCTGCAATCCGTGACACCATCGACGAGGTGGCGACCACCGTGCAACAAGAGGCACGCAAGGCGTCGCGGCGGTACGCTGCTGCCGTGCGCGATGCCAATCGCCTGTTCAATGCGCAACGCTTCACTGAAGCCAATGTTCACTCCCCGGCGCATACGCAGGATTTCGAGCGGACGGTGATCGCGCTGGTAAAGCTCGGCCGTTTCCCCGCCGATGTGGTTGAGCGCGCCTTGCTCGACAAAGGTGAGGATATGATTCTTATCCTTGCCAAGGCGGCCGGCTGCTCTTGGACCACCGCCAAAGAATTGCTGCTGATGCATGTTGCCGAACGCGATTTGCAGCCGGATGATGTCGGGCAGTTTTTTGAACGATATAGAAAGCTGACCCAGGAAACGGCCCGTAACATCATCAATTTTTATGGACAGCGCGTGCAGCTGCGGACCCAGAAAACCGGCGGTGTCGGACCAGGCTCCTCGGAAGAGCAGCCGGAGGAACTCTAGCAGTCCGCGGAAAAACTCTTCTCGCCACGGCGCGAGTTTGCTGATTCAGTTTTCTATCACGAATCGGCGGGGGCTTGGATGCGGGGCGCATTTT
>JBAUGC010000519.1:0-3327 GCA_049679485.1 Xanthobacteraceae bacterium | reverse complement strand
GCAGATTCGCGTTAGGATTCTAGACTTTGGCAGACCAGGATAATCCTCCGCCTGCGGACGGCGGCCCTTCCGACATTCGCCCGGTGTCGATCACCGAGGAGATGAAAAAGAGCTACCTCGATTACGCCATGAGCGTGATCGTGGCCCGCGCGTTGCCCGATGCGCGGGATGGGTTGAAGCCGGTGCACCGGCGCATCCTCTACTCGATGCACGAGAACGGCTACGAGTGGAACAAGCCGTACCGCAAATCCGCGCGCGTGGTCGGCGACGTGATCGGCAAGTATCATCCGCACGGCGACCAGGCGGTTTACGACGCGCTGGTGCGCATGGCGCAGGATTTCTCCATGCGCCTGCCGCTGATCGACGGGCAGGGGAACTTCGGCTCGGTCGACGGCGATGCGCCGGCGGCCATGCGCTACACCGAAGTGCGGCTCGAGCGCGTCGCCGGTTCGCTGGTCGAGGACCTCGACAAGGACACTGTCGACTTCCAGCCCAACTACGACAATTCCGAGCGCGAGCCGGTAGTGATGCCGGCGCGCTTTCCCAATCTTCTGGTCAATGGCGCCGGCGGCATTGCGGTCGGCATGGCGACCAATATCCCGCCGCATAATCTCGGCGAGGTGATCGACGCCTGCATTGCGTTGATCGACAATCCCGGGCTGTCGATCGAGGACTTGATTAGCATCGTCCCGGGTCCCGATTTCCCGACCGGCGGCATTATTCTCGGCCGGCAGGGCATCCGCGCCGCCTATCATCTCGGCCGCGGCGCCATCGTCATGCGCGGCAAGGTCGAATTCGAGACGCTGCGCGGCGAGCGCGAGGCGATCGTCATTTCCGAAATCCCCTACCAGGTGAACAAGGCGCATATGGTGGAGCGGATCGGCGAACTGGTGCGCGAGAAGAAAATCGAAGGCATTTCCGCGTTGCGCGATGAATCAGACCGGGATGGTTATCGCGTCGTGATTGAAATGCGGCGCGACGCCGTGCCCGACGTCGTGCTCAACCAGCTCTACCGCTTCACCGCGCTGCAATCCTCGTTCGGCGCCAACATGGTGGCGCTCGACAGCGGCCGGCCGCTGGTGATGAACTTGAAGGATCTGCTGGTCTGCTTCATCGCGTTCCGCGAGGAGGTGATCTATCGGCGCACCAAGCACCTGCTCACCAAGGCCCGCGACCGCGCCCACGTCCTGGTTGGGCTGGCCATCGCGGTGGCGAATATCGACGAAATGATCCGGCTGATCCGCGGCTCGAAGGATGCCAACGAGGCGCGCGAACAATTGATGGAGCGCGACTGGGCGGCGAAAGACGTCGCCACCATGGTCACGCTGATCGACGACCCGCGGCACAGCGTCTCCGAAGCCGGTACGACCAAGCTTTCCGCCGAACAGGCCAAAGCAATCCTCGATCTGCGGCTGCAGCGGCTGACTGCGCTCGGGCGCGACGAGATCAAGGCCGAACTGGACAAGCTCGCCGACGAGATCGCCGACTATCTCGACATCCTGCGTTCCCGCGCGCGCATCCAGACGATCGCCAAGGATGAGCTTGCCGCGATCAAGAACGAATTTGCCACACCGCGGCGCACGGTGATCGTCGACCAAGAAGGCGAGATGGAAGACGAGGACCTGATCCAGCGCGAGGATATGGTCGTCACCGTTTCGCATGCCGGCTACGTTAAGCGTGTGCCGCTCTCCACCTACCGGGCGCAGAAGCGCGGCGGCAAGGGCCGCGCCGGCATGCAGACGCGAGAGGAGGATTTCGTCACCCGGCTGTTCGTCGCCTCGACGCATACGCCGGTGTTGTTCTTCTCGTCGCGCGGGCAGGTCTACAAGGAGAAGGTGTGGCGATTGCCGCTGGCCGCGCCACAGGCGCGTGGCAAGGCTTTGATCAACATTCTTCCGCTCGAGCAGGGCGAGAATATCACCACGATCATGCCGCTGCCCGAGGACGAGTCGACCTGGGATAAGCTCGACGTGATGTTCGCCACGACCCGCGGCACGGTGCGGCGCAACAAGCTTTCTGATTTTGCCGACGTGCGCCGCTCCGGCATCATCGCCATGAAGCTCGACGAGGGTGATGGCATCGTCGACGTGCAGATCTGTACCGAGAACGACGACGTGCTGCTGACGTCGGCGGCCGGCCAGTGCATCCGCTTCGCCGTCAATGACGTGCGGGTCTTTCAGGGCCGGACCTCCATGGGGGTGCGCGGGATGAATCTTGCCGACGGCGACAAGCTGATTTCGCTGTCGATCCTGCGCCACGTCGAAGCTTCGGCCGACGAACGTGTCGCTTATCTCAAACGCGCCAATGCGGTACGCCGCGGCAGTAATGGGGAAGGTGAGGAGAACGTCGCCGAGCAAGAGGAGGCCACGGGCGCTATCGAACTTGGCCAGGCCCGCTACGTGGATTTGTCGGCATCCGAACAGTTTGTCCTCACCGTCTCAGAAAAAGGCTTCGGCAAGCGCACGTCGTCGTTCGAGTACCGCACCACCAATCGCGGCGGCAAAGGCATCGTTGCAATGGCGATCACCGAGAAGAACGGCCGGCTGGTGGCCTCATTTCCGGTCGAGGAAAGCGATCAGATCATGTTGGTGACCGACGGCGGCCAGTTGATCCGCTGCCCGGTCGACGGCATTCGCATCGCCGGCCGCGCGACCCAGGGCGTTATTGTGTTCTCGACCGCCGAAGGCGAACGCGTCGCGTCAGTCGAACGGCTTTCCGAGGAAGGCGAAGAAAACGGCGAGTGAGCTGTGGCGGGTTCAACAAGATTCGGATCTTCGCTCGCGGACTGGGCCCACGAGCTATCAGCCATTATTAGCGGCGGGGGAGTGATCGCGTGTGCGACTTACTACAAAAGCTTGAGCTTTTGCATGCCGCTGGAACGCAGATCACTCCGCCTCATGCCACCGAAATTGTAAAAACCCTCTATGAAATTCTGACCATTCTCGACGGCAAGGGACTGGCGCTGCTTGCCTTTGACGGTATTGTCGTCGCCGCCACGACCTTTGTCGCCGAAAAAGGCGACGTCTTTCGCAAGCCCGGATTGGCTCGCTGGTTGGCAATCCTCGTTATCGTCGTGTCGCTCGCGGCCGCAGCGTTGTGTCTCGGCGTTTCCGAGGTTTCCTACCCGTTCCTCCACTATGTTGAGTGCAGCGCGCCGGACAAACTGGATTATGCCGAAGAAATAAATCACCTGACGACTTTGGTCGATTGGCGGACCGTGTATTATCAGATCGCCTGGACTTTTTCGATTATCGCAATTCCATTGTTTTTGATCATGTTCTCGGTGTCGCTGACCTGGAGCAAACACGGCGGTGCAACGAAGTGACC
>JBAUGC010000518.1:0-16704 GCA_049679485.1 Xanthobacteraceae bacterium | reverse complement strand
CTTGCGCCCCAGTCGGACGACGGCCAAAATGGAGTGGGTGTAGGATACCTGCGGCATCTTACCGGCGCGGGAATTAGCGTCATGTCAATGTTTTTGCTGGTTTTGGGTGCGGCGACCGCCGTGGCGGGGTCGGCCCTCGTGGCATCGGGCGTGATCCTTCCCGAGGGTACCTTCGGCGCTGAAGTTGTCACCCCTGGCACGATCGCGGCAGTCGGCGGCATTCTGCTCGTCGGCATCGCGATCGCCGTCCGCCAGTTGCAGCGCATCGAACAAGCGCTTGCTGCGCGACCGGTGCCACGACCTGCGCTCCAGACCGAAGCGCCTGCTGCTCTCGGCTCGAAGCCGCCGAACGCGACGGTGCGTCTTCCGTTTCCGCCAAAGACGCAGCCGGCCAACTCCGGTCGGCCACCGCCGTCTCCGGCCGCAACCTCAAACTTGGCGCCGGCCGAAGTTGCCGCATTTGAGACTCGACCTGCAAAATTCCCGGTCGTCGCGCCGCTCGAAAGCGCCCCGGTCGTCGAGGAGGCCGACGTAGCGTTGACGGCGCAGATGCCAGCTCAATTTCAGGAAGCAACCCATGAGGTCAAGAACGGCGCAATGATTGGTCGAGGCGCGAATGGGGCCACGCCATTTCGCCCGGCTCCCCGCGTCGTTGCGAAAACGCGCCAATTCGCCGCGGCCGATAAGGCAACGGGTGCGGCATTCAATGCATTTTGGCCGGCGAAGTCACGAGGCGGAGCCCAGTTGGCGTCCGTTGAGGTTGCAGTGTCCGCGCCACAGCCACCACCTTTGCCAGTATCTGAACTCCCGCCAGCACCAGCGCCCCTCACTGAAGCGATTCCGGCCGCGCGGCCAGTGAGCGTGGAGCCAGCCACGGCAGCGCCAATCTCAATCCTCAAGTCCGGCGTAGTCGAAGGGATGGCCTATACACTCTACTCGGACGGGTCGATCGAAGCCGAGTTGCCGCAAGGGACGTTGCGTTTCGGTTCTATTGCCGCGCTGCGCAATCACCTTGAGGGTGACGCTTAGTCACTTCGGCTTAAAAGATTTTGTGTGCAAAAGCGTGCAAATTTTGATTTGCCGACAGGCAGGTTATGCGCCCTTTCCCTGACGTTATATCATAAGAGTAGAAGGTTGTTTTGGTAATAGTTATATGAGTCTTTTCAAATACAGTTTCTGATACACTGTATACAGTGAAGACCTCCCTTGCATATCCAAGTTAAAGTGGGTTAGTCTTCGTTGATTGTTTTGAATTTCCAAGTATCATGGTATTTAGAATTATTCGCAAGTACGGTTCACTGCGAGCGCGGCACGTCGGGGGGCGGCTACTCTTGCGAGAATAGGCCGAACGATGGCTGAGAATTTAGGGGAGAGCAGTTATATTCAACTGACCGCGAATATTGTGTCGGCCTATGTGAGCAACAATACGGTCGCTAGCGCGGAAATCCCCAACTTGATCGGTCAGGTGTACTTGGCGTTGCTCCGGGTCACGAACGGACAGGTAGCGACGCCGACCGAACCTCCCAAGCCGGCTGTTCCGGTCAGGCGCTCAATCACGCCGGAATATATCGTTTGTCTGGAGGACGGTAAGAAGTTCAAGTCGCTCAAGCGCCACCTCCGCACACAATACGATATGACGCCGGAGCAATATCGCGAGAAATGGGGATTGGCCCCCGACTACCCCATGGTCGCGCCCAACTATGCGGAAGCGCGGTCTCGACTTGCCAAACAGATGGGGCTCGGCCAGCAACGCCGCCGGCGCCGGGACCGCGGCTGACCTTTGCTTCGGTTGACCAGGCGAAGCGAAAGGCTTCACCGCTGCAGGACGCCGATCACCCGGTTGGCAAAGCTGAGCCGCTCCGACATCACCGCAATGACGTAGGCCAGCAGCGCCTGACCGAGCGGCGGATGTTCGCGTTTGATGCGCTCAAAGGCGTCCGCATCGAGTTCATAAAGGACGCTTGGAGCTTCGGCCTGAATGGTCGCACTGCGTGGCGCCCGGGTGAGCAGACCCATTTCGCCGACTGTCGTGTGCGGGCCGAGGCTTCGCACCCGCGTAGTGCGTCCGTCGTGCAGGTCGACGATGATGCCGACCCGCCCCTCGAGGATGAAATGCATCGAGGCTGCCGGGTCGCCTTGCCGCGCAATGATGTCGCCCGCTTGAACTTCGAGACGCCGGCAATATTGCGCCAGGCTATCGGCAAGCTGCGAATCGCCGAGCGATTCGGTCAGCCACGCACGCAAAGATCGGAAATCGCCACCTTCGCCGCGATGCACCTCGATGATCGCCCGCTCGCAGGATTCCAGCGCCCGGTCCAGATCGGGGGCAACGATGATGTCGCCGGAAATGAATTTGGCGGTGCGAAACGGCCGTTCCAGTTCCGCTGTAAGGTTCACCAGCACAATCCGGGCGCCGGCTTCGGTCGCCGCCTGTCTGATCTGGGCGAAGCTTTGCGTCGCCGACGAATCGATACCGGTCACGTTACGAAAATCGAAAATCAGAAACCTGCAGTCCGGCTGCCCGGCCAGCAGCGTTTTGACGTGCTGATAGAGCCGGTTTGCCGACCCAAAGAACAGATAGCTCTGCAGCGCCATGCCCTGGATCTGGCGTCCGTGATCCGCCAGTAGAGCCAGCTCGTCCGGTCCGCGGTCGAGCGAGGAGCGATATTCCGAGCCGTCAAAGTTAAATTTGATCGCGCTCACGCGGCTGGCGCTCAGCGCGAACGTGGCGCAACCGATCACCACGCCGATCAGCACGCCGGCGACGAAACCCCAATTGATGATCAATAGCGCGATTGCGAGCAGCGAAAGCCACTCGACCGGGAGCAGTTGCCGCGACGATTGAATGATCCATTGGTAGATGAGCCCCCAACCGAGAAAGATCAGCAATCCGCCGAGGACGTACTTTGGCACATAGCCCAGGAAAGACGGATCAGCGATCAGCACCGCTGCCGAGACCGCCGCGACCGTCAGTCCGGACAATCGGCTGGTGGCGCCGGCGGTGCGCGCGAGAATGGAGCGGCTCAAGGATGTGCAACTGACGTATCCGCCGAGCGCCGCCGTCAACAAATTGGCGAGTCCAAGGACCTTCAAGTCACGTTCAATATTGGCCTCGCTTCGGGTCGCGATTTCGATACCTGTGGTGTTAAGCAACAAGGTGCTGATCGTGACGAACAGAATCGCGAGAAAATCGCCGGCGAGCGAAGGAAGTAACGTCCAGGAAAAACTCTCAAGGGTGCCGCTTCTCCACGGCAATGTCAGTGCGGCGACGGGCTGCGGGCGAAACATCCAGCCGTCGGCCTGTGCTGTGCCAAGCGACGAGCCGCTCGAAATCAGGACGAGATAAGTGGCCACGAATGCCGCCACCAGAACGCCGGGCAGCACGAAAGGGCTTTTTGAGCGCCGCAGCACGAGATGCAGGATGATTGCGACGATGACCCCGGCGGCAAGCTTGCTGACGACCGACACGTCTGCGAAGGCGCCGAGGTTTCTCAATTCCGGCCGCTGGTCGGTGACGACCTGGGTTGCGCCCATGATCATCAGCCAGCCGGTAGCGCCGAGAAATCCGCCGATGACGGGAAAGGGCACGAACCGGATTGCGCGCCCCGCGTGCGTGAACCCGAGGACGCAAAGCACGAGCCCGGTAAACGCCGTCGCCAATGACATGACGATGAGCGTGGGCTCGAGAAGATCGCCGCCGCCGTGAGCGACGATCCGCTGGGCGACGGTTGCGACCATGGCCGCGATGACGACGGAAATGGAACTGTCCGGGCCGGCAACGGCGAAAGGAAGCGAGCTGCGCATCGCCACAACCGCTCCGCCGATCGCAGCCGACAGGAACGTCACCGCTACTCCATAAGCAAGCAGATGCGCGATCGGGCCGGTGAAAATCAGCGCCGCGTACGACAGACAATAGGCAATAGACAGCGTGCTGCAGATCACTCCGGCGAACACGTCGGTCAATCTGCTGCGGAACTTTTGATTGTTGAAAGCGCCGATGACGCCGGCAGAACTAACAGCCATCGTTGAATTTCCCGGCGCCACTCTGGCGATGATTGCAGGCCGCAGGAACCTTACAACACGACCCCTGGAGTCGCCACAATTCCCTCGGCGGCCACAGCGGCGTCGCGTGTCACAACAGGTTCACACGGCTGCGGTGGCGAGTGCGGCGCGGGCGTCGGAGCGGATACGCTCCACCATCGCGCGGAAGCCGTTTGACCGCTGCGGCGTGAGATGCTCGCGCAACCCCATCCGTTCGAATAGTGAAAGCGCATCAGCCGAAAGGATGTCTTTCGCCGGCTTGCCGGAAAATATCGCGAACAGAATTGCAATCAGTCCGCGCACGATGTGAGCGTCGCTGTCGCCGGCGAACGTGAGCACCGGCCCGCCGGCGCCGTTTGGCCGCACGCTGGTGTCGAGCCATACCTGGCTCGCGCAACCCTGCACTTTGTTGGCGCCGTTGTGCGCCGCCGGCGACAGCGGCGGCAGCTCCCGCCCCAGCTCGATCAGGTAGCGATAACGGTCGTCCCAAACGTCAAGGGTCGAGAAATTTTCGATGATCTGGTCGATCTCTGCCATCGCTGCGGCGGTTCCTCGTCGCCCCTTATATAGAGCGCCGAGTCAACGAGGTCGATGCTTGTAACAGCATCCTTGCGAGGCATTTTTGTGCCTCGCTACGAACACGTTCTTACCGCTACGCTGGGTGCTTGCTATCTTTGCGCGGCGGCGGCCCGCGCCAGGGCGGCGCGAGATCGGCAGGCGTCAAGGTGCTCTGCGAAGTGCGCTCGACCGCGGTTCGCTCCGACGCAGCCTTGTTGCCGGCGGCGCGCCGCGGCTGTGCGCTTGGCGCAGTGCCGGTTCCGCGCGGCGCCATCGCCTCGCTCAACACTTCGTAAAGCATCTTTGCACCAGCCTCGGCTTTATAGCCGATGGCCGTCGCCACTTGAGAGCCCACCGTGCAGGCGTCAGGCTGGCGCTGGCAGAATCCGCGTACATCACCGACGGTCGCCGACGCTGCCGAGATGGCCTCGGAAGCGTTGATCTCGCTGCTTGACGGGCTTCGCTGCGCTGCGCCAGTCGGCAACAGCAGCAGTACGACGCCGAGCCAAAACGCCATTCGCAACAGGAAGAACATAACGCCCACGTCCCCGGCGGCCATGAGTGCCGCGCGTGGCTGCAACCTAGCAGGCAGCCTTGAAGGCCACGTTGGCGGTGCCGAGACGTTTTTGTCCATAATCGAACAGAATACGCTGCAAATTTTCGCCCAAGTTGAAAAAATATCATTTACCTAAAATTTGAACGAACACGCGTTGGGTGCGTTTCGCTCCACTCGCGCTAAAAGCCCAGCACTCGTTCGGGTCTCGGTTTTCTGTATGCCGCATAACTGCGTAACCGACCAACGAATCTTCGCGGCAACGACCCGTTCACCATGATCGGCGATTCCGGCGAGTTCGCTTGCGCACAACGCGTGCCGCCGATGTACGGCCGCGCTGCGTGTCTGTGGATTTAGGGTTCGCTTAAGCGGGGTCTGACACGATCACCCGATAGAAAAAGGGGAGCGCGTCGGCAAGTCCGGACGTGCGATCGGGAACGTGGGTCTCTTCGCGCCGGTACGAGATTATATTGCATCGCTTGTGCATCCGTCGGCGCAGCACGATGCGCTGACGGCGGCGCGCCATCGCGCCTTTATCGCCCCGCGACTGCTCGGCGGCGTAGTAGCGCTGGCATCCTTTCCGGTCTACCTGCTGGTGCGCGGTGCGCCAACCGCGATTGAATTGATGGTGTTTGCGTGGCTCATCACTCCGATCTTCACCGCCTACTTTCTCTCCCGCACCGGCCGCTACCAAAGCGCCCACGTGCTGTCGTCGCTGGCTTTGACCGGCCTGGTGACGGTAGTGGCGGTATCGACCGGCGGTATTGCTTCGTTTGCCGCTATTTGGCTCGTCGTCGTTCCGCTTGAGGCCGCGCTCTCGGCGTCGCGACGCGTCGTCGCGGTCGCCTCAACCTTCGCACTTGCAGCCGTTGGCTTTCTGGTAATTGTCGGTGCGCTCAAGCTGTTGCCTGCGCCGGTGCCGGGCGGACATGGAACGCTTGCGGCGCTCGGCATTGTTTCGGCGGTGCTCTATGCGACCGGGCTCGCGCTCGGTGCCGAGGCGCTGTCGCGCACGAGTTTCTGGCTGTTGTACGCCGAGGAGGACCGATACCGGCTCCTGGCGCGCAACATGACCGACGTGATCACACGGCACGCCAGTGATGGCGCCGTGCTGTTCGTATCACCAGCCGCGCAATCTATGTTCGGGTCTGGCGTTGCCGAATTGCATGGGCAAGGTTTGTTCGACCGCGTTCACGTCGCCGATCGACCCGCCTACCTGAGCGCGCTCGGCGATACCGCGGCGCTCGGCGAGAGTCGTTCGGTCGAGTTCCGTGTCCGATGCGATTGCTCTGACGCTGGCCAGCCTGCGGTGCAGTTCATCTGGATCGAAATGCGTTGTAGGGCCCTGGAGCAGCCTACGGTCGAGGCCGACAGCCGCCGCGAAGTCGTTGCCGTGCTTCGCGATGTGACGGAGCGTAAGCGGCAGGAGCAGGCGCTTGAGGACGCGCGCGCCGAAGCTGAACGCGCCAACGCGGCGAAAAGCCGGTTCCTTGCCACCATGAGCCACGAACTGCGCACGCCGCTCAATGCGATCATCGGCTTCTCGGACATGTTGATGAAAGAGGCGGCGCTGCGCCTCGATGCCAACCGCCGCGAGGAATACGCCGGCCTCATCAATGATTCCGGGCACCACCTCCTCGCCGTCATCAACGGCATTCTCGATATGTCAAAAATCGAGACCGACAATTTCGTGATCACGCCGGAGCCGTTCTCGCCGGCGGCAGTCATCGCCTCTTGCTGCGGCCTCTTGGAATTGCGCGCGAACGAGGCGGACGTTGAACTCGACCGTGCGCCCGCCGGCGAACTCCCGGAAATCGTCGCCGATAAGCGGGCGCTCCATCAGATTCTGCTCAACCTTCTGTCAAACGCCGTCCGCTTCAGCGACCGCGGCGGCAAGGTGACAATTGGCGCTCGCGCCGAGGCGGGAAACGTCATTTTCGTGGTCGAGGACAACGGCGTCGGCATCAACGACGAGGATCTCGCGCGGGTCGGCGAGCCATATTTTCAGGCGCGCGCTTCGTACGATCGTCGTCACGGCGGCACCGGGCTCGGCTTGTCCATCGTCAAAGGTCTGGTGCGGCTGCATGGCGGCGAGGTTACGATCGAGAGCCGGATCGGCGAAGGTACGCGCGTCAGCGTGCGCCTGCCGCTCGATTGCGAGCGCGGACGTCTGGCCAAGCAGGAATCCGCTCAAGGTGCGATCAACGTGACACGCTACCTCCCACCGGCGCCGACCAACGCGGCGGGGCAGTCGCCTGTGGCGGCGCGCGAAGTGCCGGCTCCTACCAACATTCGGGTGAAGAAAAGTGCGTGAGCGCCGCAACGACAACGCGCGAGCTTGGTTTGGTGGAATGCGGCTACTTGGTGCTGTTGCTTCGATCACACTGTGGTTGTTGGCGAAGGCAGCGCGCCGTCCGGTCGATTCGCTGGCCATAGTCGGCGCTGTCGTGGCGAGCCTTGTCATTGTCGTCAACGCGCTTTACTTGCAATCGCGCGCCCATCCGGCGCCGTTTGTCGCCAATCCGACCTCGCCGTCTCGGGCAGTCGAAAGCCGCTCCGTTGCCCCGGTCATGGTAGCGCCAAAGTCGGCGGAGCTTGTTCCGGCGCGTCACGCCGTCGCTATGCGGACAACACCGCAGCCTGTCGCCAGCCATCGTAACGACCCGATCGCTGAATTGATCAGCTCGTCCATGCCCGCGCCGTCGCGCGTCATTGCCGTACAGCGCGTCCTCTCGGAGTTTGGCTATGGCCAGATCAGGCCGTCCGGCGTCGTCGACGAGCCGACCAGGGCGGCGATTGAGAAATTCGAGAGCGACCACAAACTGCCGGTGACCGGGCGACTTTCGAACCGCCTCCTAAGCGAACTCGGCGCCATGACCGGTCGTCCAATCGAATAGTCATCGTTCCGGCGCCTAACACCGTCGCAAACTTCGCGGTTTGTGGCTATGGATTCCGGGGCGGACCTTGAACCGCCAGGAATGACAATCATGCGTCTGAAGACCGGGCTGTGGGTTGCCGCTTATTTGCGGCGCTGCCATGTCGAGGGCGTCTTCGCCGTGGTGCGGCGGCGCGGGGCCGAAGAAGCTGGCGCAGTATTCGTTCGCATCAGCAAGCTCGACGGCACGTCGGATTTATTCGGCCCGGCGCCGCAGAGCGCCTTCGATGTGGCGGCGGAAACATCGCGGGCGTTTACCCCGAGCCTTGCCACTCAGTCGGCGCCCGATGCAGACGTCGAGGCTTATCTCGCGCGACAGCTAAAATTCGATCCCGATGCCTGGATCGTCGAGGTCGAGGACCGCGAGGGGCGCAATTTCCTCGATGTCGTTGCCGGCTGAAGCCGGCTTAAGAAGCGTTCCGGCGGCCGCTCGTTCGCTGCGTTACTGGAAGGCGTGGCACTGCGGCGATGGCCGGCCGCGCGCGCTGTCGCGTTTCGTCGTTCCAGGCGGGCGGCTGATGCGTGGTCACGACCCGGTCCTGCTGTCGCAGCGCTTGCCAGATGACGACCATGCCTTCGGCCGCCGCTTGCGTCATTTCGTCGTTGAGGGCGGCGAGCGCATGGACGCGCTCGACCGAGTGGCCGACGGTTAGATTGACGAACAGCAGCACGCGGTAGAGCACCTCGCGCGGCATATTGAGCGCCTTTGCCACCACCACGACCGGCTCGCCCAGATCGTCACGCACGATGCGTCTTGCTTGCTCGCGCGGAATTTGCAGCGTTCGCGCCAGGTCCTGTGCGAAGCCTTCCCGGTTGCCGCCAAGTGCCGCGGCTTCCAGGCGTTGGCTGACCGAAATATCGCGGATCACCCGGATGCTTCCAGGGGAAACCGGTGCGACAACGTTGAGGTTAAGCAAAATGAGGCGCCGCTCGATCGCGCTGGCGGCAAAGAACAGCTCGGTTAGTTCGGCGGCTATGGTTGAATCGAGCGCGGCGATCCTTGCTGACGTAGCCGATGCTTCGCGGTGCGGGGCGGTATCTTCACGATCCGGGATCGCCGGTGATTGAGATGCCGGCTGTCCAAGCGGAGCGGACGGCTGCAGCAGCGGATGCGAACGCAATTGCGCGCGGACTTCCGGTAAATCGCGGGTGAGCCATTGCAAGACTCGCAGCGGCGGCGACATGTAGCCCGCAAACCGCCGGGCAACGGCGACCCGCGTCGACACGTCTACGGCTTCGAGCAGGCGCAGCGCCAGTTCGGTGTAATGGCGTTCCTCATCGGACGTATGGCTAAGCCGGTGCACATAAAGGTCGGTGAGCACACGCAGCAGCGTCGGTCGCATATCGGCGCCGGTGCGGATACCAAGCTCGGTAAGCCCATCCAGGCCGGAAAGGTGCTGCCTAGCCATTGTCCGTACTCACTCACTACAGCGGACCGGGGGCGATATCAGATCGCACCGATCGAACCGTCGTATAAACCTAAGTTGTCGCCGTTAGCGGAGCGTTAACCCTGCATACGGCTTAGTTACGGCGACGCCGATGCGCGTGCATCGGGGCAGGGGGTTCGCTGTCCGGACAGGCAGAGGACTACGGCTGGCCGCCAATATGGGTACCATTGTTAAGTTCCCCGATGAGGGGCGGATTGTGAGATTCGGCCGTGCGGACATGGCCGACGAGTCCGCGACGGTCATTATCCTTCCGGTCGTCCGCATCGAACGATACGACGAGCCGCGCTCAGAGGGCGCGGAACCGCGCACTCATCCGCCGGCGGACAATGGCGGTCGCCGACGCGTGAGGCGCCGTTAACGCGGGACGCAATCGATGTGGCCGCGTGTCGGTTGCCGTCGCGAGACCAGGTTGCCGTTCATCCTCTTGGTTCTCCCGGCGCTTGCCGGATGCACCAGCATCGGCGATTTCGGCCGGCTGGACCGGCCCTTCGTCACCGACAACATTCACGATTGGGTTGGCCAAGAGGCCGCGGGCCGCGCCGGTGCACTGATCTCGCTCGACAATCTCACCGAAGATGAGCGCACACTGCGCGACCTGGCGTTTCCGTTGATCGTGCCGCCCTACGACCGCCAGCGTTGGGACGCCATTCTCTACGAATATGGCGTCAAGCGCGAATTCCGAAACTCATTGTGGATCATCGACCCGACTGCCTATTACCGGGCTCTGCAGGGCGCCGACTATCGTTCGACGGCCGGGCGCTACAACCGGCTGATAGACGATATCCGCAACGATGCGGTTCGCATCCCGCCGTTCTTCGATATCGCCCGACGCGTTGTCGAACTGGACCGGCGCCGTCGCGAAAGCCTGGACTATCTCCCCGATATTTCTCCATCGGACCGGCTCAGCGCGTTGGCGCGGATCGGCGAGAATACTCTGAGCATTGTGTGGGTGCAGAATTCGCTGGCGCAGCGGTGCGCCGGCTATCGGTTTGCGCTCGATCACCTGGTGGTCGCGGAACCGGAGAACGTGGCGGCTCAGGCGGACATAGCGCTCGCGTTGTTGCAACAGCAACTCGCGGCGAACGAGTTGGTCCCTGATCCGCGCTTTGCCGCTTTACCGCGCGGTGCCGCGGCAACGCCGCCGCCGATCGTCAAGTAGCGCGGGCGCGAATCGAGCGCCCTATTGTTGCGACGGCACCGCGCGGCACCGCGCATCGGCGAGCGCGCGGCGCGCCATCGCCATTAATCCGGGCTCCGGCGCCAGCGCCCGCAGCACGATCAGCCCGGTCGTTGTGGGCGAGTCGATGATCAAGCGGTCGGCGGCCGTCACGTCCTGCTCTTCCGGCAAGTCCGCGTGCTGCTCCGGCGTCATCAGATCGAGTTCGATTGCGCGCCGGCCGGCCGCGCGATCGTTGATCGCGTAATAGGCCACGCTTTTGCGCGTGTAGAACGTGACCGACGTGTAAGCCTGGCTCACCGGCGCGTTGAACTTGAGCGTCCCTGCGGAAAGATCATAGCGGCACACCGCGACCGCAAAGGCCGGATCCATGAACGGCATGATCGCGTCCTGCGCAGTCGGTGGAGCGAGCGGCACCAGGCTGTTGACCGGTGCGAGCCGTGCCAGCCGCGAATAGGCATCCTGTGTAGCCGCCTGCGGCATCGCCAGCACGGTAGAAAGATGCACGATGCCGCCAAGCAGAAGCGCACCGAGGATCCAAAACGCCAGGCGGATCATGAGCAAGCCTTTCGCACGATCGCCGGCATCGGCCCTTCCCTTGACGTCATCGAGGCGACTCCGATCGGCGTATCGTAGAGCCGCAGCACCAGGACGAATTTCTCGATCCCACCGCTTGGCAGCCAATTTCCCGGTCGCGCCCTTGGCCCGACATTGATGGCGAAGCGGCCGCCGACGTCGCGCAGCAGCTCTGCGCTGGTGAAGCCGTGGCGGTCGATCGTATTCGCAACCAGCCGTCCTTCCGCGTCATAGAGCGTCAGCGTCCAGTAGCGGGCCGAAGGCGTCATGCCGCTGAGCACAAACGTGCAGCGTCCGTCGAACGGATTACCCACGTCGTCGGTGCGCGCGAAGAAAGCGACGCCGTCGCCGGTGCCAATCGGCAGCTCGCCGCTGCGAGCGACGATCGCCCGGGCGTAGGGATCGATGTCCACCGATCCGCTCCGCGGCCACGCCGTCCAGGCGCCGATCTTCAGCGAGCCGAACGCGACGCCGCGCGTCACCGTGAACCAAGTCGCGCTCAGTCCGATGACAGCAGCGAGAAGCAGTGTGAAACAGGAACCGAAGAACAGGCGCACGTTCGACCCGATCAGGTGGTGTGTTTGCAGCGAACGCGCAGCTAATTGCCGCGCGAAATCCCCGCAGGCTTAAGTTCGCTGGCGGCAGTCACGGTACTGCCGCCGGCTTCGCCACCGCCGAGCGAGCCTAATGTTCGCGCCGGTGCCGCCTCAACCGAAAGCGCGTGGCTGGCATCGTCAAGCGAATGTTCGATGCGAATGAGAGCGTCAGCCGCCTTCCGCGTCAGCAAGATCTGCTGCGGGGCGGGGTTGTTCTGAAGAAGCGCGGCGTCGGCGACACTGGGGGCGTGCGGCGGAATCGGCGGCAAGCCGGGCAGCGGCCGCAATTCTATGTTCTGGTGCGCATACGTCATGATGTTGTGCCAGAGCAGCGCCGGCAGGGTGCCTCCGGTCATGCGTTTGGTCGGGGTATAATCGTCGTTGCCCATCCAAACCGCGCCGGTGAAATTTCCCGTGTAACCGACAAACCAGGCGTCACGGTAGCCGTTGGTGGTCCCGGTCTTTCCCCCAGCTCTGGTGGCGTCGAGTTGCGCCCGCTTACCCGTGCCCTTTTCGACGACCGAGTTCATCATCCCGATCATTTCCAGGGCGACCTGCGGCGAAATCACCTGTTCCGGCCGCTTGCCGTCGCGGTCGAAACGCCAGATCAGCTGGCCGGTGCCGCTGCGTACTTCAAGCGCCGCGTGCGGCGCGACCGCCTTGCCGAGATTGGGAAAGGTCGCGTACGCGACGGCGTGCTCGAGTACGTTGACCGCGTCGGCGCCGATCGGCAGCGATGGCGTGTCGGGAAGCGGCGTATAGATGCCGAAATTGCGCGCGGTCTGGATGATCTTGGCGCGGCCGAGCTTTGGGTTGCCGTCGCCGAGTGCAATCGAAAGTTTGACCGGGATGATGTTGACCGAATTGGTGATGGCCTGCGTCAGCGTCATTGAGCCCGAATATCCGCCTGAGTAATTGTGCGGACACCAATTGCCGATGCAAACCGGTGAATCCACGACGATGGAGGTTGGCGTAAAGCCATTCGCCAGGGCGGTCGCATAGACGTAGGGTTTGAACGAGGAGCCTGGCTGGCGCAGCGCATCGACCGCGCGGTTGAACTGGCTCTCCCCATAATCGCGGCCGCCGACCATGGCGCGCACACCGCCGTCGATGTCGGCGATCACCAAAGCCGTCTGGCTGGCGCCGTAATCGTGTCCGTATTGGCGTAAGATCGATTCCGCCTCGCGATCGGCGTAGCGCTGCAGATTTGGGTCGAGCGCCGTTCGAACCACGAAGAAGCTCTCGTTGACGGACTTCGGGAACGTGTCGACGAGCTTGCGCATCTCGTCGAAGGCCCAGTCGAGGTAATAGTTCGGCGCGTAATCCTCGCGGCGATCGACCGGGGTCGCGGGATTGCGGCGAGCGCCGTAGACTTGGCCCGCGGTCATGAAGCCGGTGTCGACCAGATTGTCGAGCACGACATTGGCGCGGGCGCGCGCGGCCGGCAGATTGGCGAGCGGGGAATATTTGCTTGGCGCTTTGAACAGGCCGGCGAGCATTGCAGCTTCCGGCAATGTCACATCGCGCACCGACTTGCCGAAATAATACTGCGCGGCGCCGTTGACTCCGAAGGTGCCGCCGCCGAGGTAGGCGCGATCCAGGTAAAGCTTGAGGATCTCTTTCTTCGAAAGATGCGTCTCGAGCCAGCTGGCAAGAAACGCCTCGTTGATCTTGCGCTCGATGGTGCGCTCATTCGACAGAAACAGGTTCTTGGCGAGCTGCTGGGTGATGGTGGATCCGCCCTGCACGACGCCGCCGGCCCGCGCGTTGGTCATCAGCGCGCGGAGCGTGCCGTAGAAGTCGATGCCGTAGTGCTCGTAAAAGCGGCGATCCTCGGTGGCTAGCACGGCCTTGATCAGATGGTCAGGCATCTCCTCGAGCGGTACCGAATCGTTGTGCTTGATGCCGCGATTACCGATCTCGTTGCCGTAGCGGTCGAGGAAAGTGACGGCGAGCTCGGATTTCTTCAGCCAGTCCTCGTCCGAGGTTTCGCGGAAGGAGGGGATGGCGAGCGCCAACATCAAGAGAAGACCAAAGGTGCCCCATGTCACGGCTTCCGATAGCGGCTCGACGATAAGCCAGCGGCGCCAGCCCGCGACATGGAAACGATCCATGATCGCGGTGAACCGCTCGTACAGCTCGCGCGCCCATTTGCCGCTTTGAAAGACGGCAAAGTCAATCCGTGCGTCGAGATCCAGCAAAAGCCGCTTGAGCTTGACCCGCCAATCGTCGCGCTGATCGGGAAACCAGTCAGTCACGCTTTAACCACTCCCGGACGGAGTCGCCGCCTTTGCGTCTCCAGCCCATCAGGATTTAGCCGAGCCAGCGCCTGCGGCCAATGACGCTAACAGGACACTGTGAATGGAAATTGGGGGCAAATTGGGCGTAAGACCTTTGGCGGCGAGCGGCGGAGACCTTAATCGGGTTTCAGCAACACGGTTTCCGCGCCGGCCCGGGATCAGCGATATGGCCGAACAAGGTTCAAGTGACGTCCCCTTTTGGCAGCGTAAGTCTTTGGATGAAATGACGGATTCCGAATGGGAAAGCCTCTGCGACGGCTGCGGCCGCTGCTGTCTTAACAAGCTAGAAGAAGAGGGAACCGACCGGACCTTTTATACCGACGTCGGGTGCCGCCTGCTCGACACGCAGGCCTGCCGTTGCCGCGATTATTCGAATCGGCTCGAGCGGGTCGAGGATTGCGTGCAGCTGACGCCCGAAAGCCTCAAAACCATAACCTGGTTGCCGCCCTCGTGCGCCTATGTGCTGCTCGCCGAGGGCAAGGATCTCTATTGGTGGCATCCACTGGTTTCCGGAGACCCGGACACCGTCCACACTGCCGGCGTCTCAGTACGTGGCCGGGTGAGCGCCAGCGAGACGCATGTCTCTGACGATATGCTCGAAGACTACATCGTAAGCTGGCCATTAAAGCTGCCGAAAGGAGCCCGGCGGCGGAAGGCTAAGGTCAATAGCGAATAGACCGTCCACCTGCGATATTTCTGACGGCGCGCTCAAGTAATCTGCCGGCGCCATTTCACTAAACAACAGCCCAGCTCTGCGGCCAAAGCGGTTGCTTTCACCTATCGTCCAAGCCAAGTGGTGATGTGCGGGAGCGGTCCGGCAGTGGCCAAGCTCGGGAAGGATTCCTCGGAAATCACGAACGCGACATGACCGAGAATCTGCCTCGCGATATCAGCCCCGATGACGCCCACAGCATTGCCCCGGATCTCGCCGAGGACGCTTCCGTGGCATTCGCTCGGGGAAAACGGGATGCCGGCGTCTTGCCGCCGCTTGATCATGCGGCAATCCGAACCATCCTCGTCGGCATCATGCTGGCGATGTTTTTGTCGGCACTCGAACAGACTATCGTGGCGCCCGCTTTGCCGGCAATCGGCAAGAGTCTAGCCGATCTCGATGATCTTTCCTGGGTGGTGACGGCGTATCTTCTCGCCGCGACCGCGGCGACGCCGTTGTTTGGCAAGCTTACCGATATCCACGGCCGGCGCACCATCATGCTGGTAGCGATCGGGATTTTCATCGTTGGTTCGATCGCGTGCGCGATGGCGCCGACAATCTGGGTGCTGGTTTTAGGCCGCGCCTTGCAGGGGCTTGGCGGCGGGGGGCTGTTGCCGATCGCGCAGACCATCATCGCCGACATCCTCTCGCCACGCGAACGGCCGATGGTGCAGAGCTATACGGCGGTAGTGTTCTTGAGTGCCAGCATTCTTGGTCCAGTGCTTGGCGGATTGCTCACCGACCATCTGCACTGGTCCGTTATTTTCTGGATCAATGTACCGCTCGGCGCGATCGCCCTGGTGATGACCGGGCGGGCGTTGCGCCGGTTGCCGCGTCACGATCACCCGCACCGGCTCGATATTCCGGGCGTTGTGCTCCTTATTGCCGCGTCGGTCGCAATCCTGCTAGCGCTCGATTGGGGCGGTACCCGTTACGCTTGGACCTCGTGGCAGATCGCAAGCCTTGCGGTTATCTCCGTGATGCTGTGGATCTCATTCGCTGTCCGGCTGCTCACGGCGCGTGAGCCGTTCATTCCGCTTGCGATATTGCGGGACCGAGTGACCAGCGCCATCACCTGCGCGGCATTTTTCAGTATCGGCACCATCATCGGGATCACGATTGTCACGCCGCTCTATTGCCAGATGGTGCTCGGTGCGTCGGCGAGTATTTCGGGGTTGGCGCTGATCGGATTTATGGCGGGCGCCACGATTGGCTCGTTGATCAGCGGCCGGTTGCTGGTACGCCTGACACATTACCGGCGGGTACCGATCATCGGCCTCCTCATTGCCATCGTCGTGCTCGGGTTCCTCGCCGTGAAGCCGGCCAGTCTGCCGCTGGCCGGCTTTGCACTGTTGCTCGTGGTCTTGGGCGCCGCCATGGGGCAGATGTATCCGACCAGCACTATTCTCATGCAGAACGCGGTCAAGCCGCACCAGATGGGGATTGCTACCGGAACGCTGAACTTCTTCCGCTTGCTGGGCGGGGCGATCATCGTCGCTGTGTTTGGAGCGATCGTGTTCGGCAATACCGGCGGGCACACCGGCGTGACCACGCTCACCGCGCTGGCGGGTCACGCCGATTTTGCTCCGACATTCGGCTGGGTTTTCATCACGGCGGCGGCGTTCCTGGCCGTTGCGCTCGCATCTTTGGCTCTGGTCGAGGAGCGGCCGCTGCATGGGCCGCTCCGTCAAGCGGATACTGTAACGGAGTAGCCTTGGAGCGTGCGGTCAGCCTCGTATCGGACGGAACATAACTGCAAGCAATGTGCGGTGGCCGTTCAGGTCTTGTTCACGGCCGAGTGCCTAGAT
>JBAUGC010000517.1:0-2658 GCA_049679485.1 Xanthobacteraceae bacterium | reverse complement strand
CGGTACGAACCCCGGGAGCATCCCACGCCGCTCGCTATGTCGCGGCCTGCGATTCCGCCTTCCCCTTTACGGGATAGAGTCGGCTACTCCGATCACGATCGATTTCGGGGCTATTTTTCCGTTCACTGACGTTCCGGCCTACAACCTCCCTGTCTACGCTTCGCAACGACCGTCTCCGGTCGTCACGCAAGACTTGGTACGCGGCCGCTAGCTAGGCTTTGCCGCGGTCGCCATCTCAGGCGACTGAGTTCAATGCGCTTGCAAGGCGCAACCCGCACAGATCGGGCATACGGCTCCCACCTCGGGCGCGTGACGCCGCTTCGCGATATTCTCGCATCGTGCCGTATGTGCTTCAGCGCCTGTGACACGGTTTCCCGGTACTGCGCCCGGCCCGTGATTTGCTGACTCACATTCCCCTCGGCCCCCGCCCTTGGCTCCACCGACTCCGCTGCGGGTTGCCCGGCTTTGTTCGTCAGCTTCACAGCTACTATGGCGGGGTCAGACTTCTCACGATCGTACATCGTCGACTACGGCTCCTCACCTTCCCGACGCGGACCAGTGCAGCACGAGTGCTGTTGTCGCTGGCCGACCGTGAGATCTCCCGGTTCCCAAACAAAGAGCGTCCGCACATGCCAAGTTCTCCGACCACGCCGGGCCGGGCGGGCACTCGCGTTGGCGTGCCTGTCCGTATTGCCTTCCGCAACGCTAAAAGCGTCGGCGCCCGAGATGAGGTCACTTTCGCGGCTCAATAGCTTGGCCTGTGCTCTCCCCTGTCAACGCTTCACGACCGCCCTCGCGAACGACCGCGCATGACTCGGGGTCGATGTGGTTCGCTACTCCTTCATCGTAAGGGACTTGCACCCTCTACTCTTTGCCGGTCTCCCGGCGCACTAGCGAATGACCCAAAAGCGAACATGTGAACGACAAGCTGATGTGTCTCCCGCGGGCGCTGGCACAGTCTTCGAGCGCGAGGCGTCGTACCCGACCAGCCGCTCACCCACTGATATTTGTCACAGTTGCCGACCTTCGCGCAAAAAGTAGATTGCGCGGTGCCGTCGCGGATTTCATTGTCACACCGTCGTCATACCGTTCACGGAATTTCTCCAAACTAAACAGCGCTCTCTCCGATAGTCCGACACTCCAAGAGGCCGGCAAGTCGCTCATTGGCCGGGAGGTAGCTGTTGCTGCGCAAACCGCTGCTCGAAGGCTTCCAGCATCTCAAAGCGGGCAATCTGGAAGCTGCACGTACCATATTCACAAATGTCATCCGGACGAGACCGGAGGCGGCGCCGGCATACCTCGGGCTCGGCCGGGTCCATCTCCATGAGAACAACGTCGAGACTGCGCTGCAATGCTTTCGGAAGGCGCAGGCGCTCAATCCAAGATCGCCGCAAGCCAAGGCCTTGATCGCGCGCGTCCGCGAAGAACTCGGGGATATCGACGCGGCCATGCAGGGTTACGCCGAGGCAATCGAAATTGATCCCTCGCTTGGGATGGCGCAAAGGCGTCTTAGCCGGCTGTTCGCACAAAACGACGATTATGACGAGGCGATTGCTCGACTTCGGGAAGCCCTGAGGCACAATCCGCAACAGGTCGCATCGCGAATGATGCTTGCGGAGATGCTCGAAAAATCGGGTGACGCGTCCGCAGCCAGGACAGAACTGCAAAGGGTCTTGGAGATCGACGGTGACAATGCCTCTGCCGCCTACCGGCTGGGCGAGTCGCATGTCCGTGAAGGCGATTTTGCAACTGCCGGACAATTTTTTGAGCTCGCTACGCGGCTGGCGCCGGATAATGCTACTCCGCGAGTGGCGCTCGGTGCCGCTCTCGTTGAGCTGGGGGAAACCGCGCAGGCGCTGCTGGTTCTTAGGGAGGCGCAGAACTTGGCTTCGGCCTCGTCCTCAGCATCGATGACGATAGCTGATTGCTTTATCAAGCTGGGACAGCCGGAGGAGGCGCTGGAAGCAATGCGTGAAGCACTGCGGCGGAGCCGCGAGCCAAGTGTGGTGCATCGCCGCCTCGGCGATCTATTGACGACACTCGGCAAATACGAAGACGCCATCGATGAATATCGAGCCGCGGTGCTCTGCCAGCCTGAGCTTCGCGACAGCCAACCGGAATTGATAAAGCTGGTCGAGAAAGTTCAGAGGCCCGGCGAAGATCTCGAACGTCTGGCGAAACAGATTCAGCGCGCCATAGCGTCGATCTCAGCGGCGCGCGCGACCGAAGATCAATCGTCGCTGCTTGACGACGACTTCGATGCCCCGCCTGCTCCTCAGAAATCCGGTGCCCCGCGATTCAACGGACCCCGCCGCGGACGCAGGTAGGTCTGTACCGCTGCTATCGCCATCATCGCGCTGCTGACGCTGCCCGCCCGCATCAAAAAGTCGATCGGCGTTCAGCTCGATGTTGCTTTGCGGCGCGCCGCGAAGGAACCCGAAAGCATTTTAAGCCGCGACTGTGCGCAGGAAACGTTCGACCTCTCTCGACCTCTTCGGAAGCGGCCAGCACCGTCTGCACTGAAGTGCGCGTTTTCGCGACTCCGCCCGCGACGTCGCCGAGGGCCGCGACCACGGCCTTGCTGCCGGCGGCTGCATTGGCGACGTTGTCCGAAATCCGATCGAGTGAGGCGGCGATGTCGGCGATTGTGTAGGTTTC
>JBAUGC010000516.1:0-19194 GCA_049679485.1 Xanthobacteraceae bacterium | reverse complement strand
CATCGCAGCGGCGCCGGTACCGGCATAGGTGGCATCGAGGTCGATGATGTCGCGCAGCAACACCTTGCCGTCTTTGAGTTCGTTCCGCCAGATGATAATGGCCTGGAAGGTGAGCGGACTTTCGCAGAGCCCGGCGATCATCGCCTCACGGCCAGCCTCGATTCGCTTGGCGATGGCAATCTCGCCCTCGCGCGAAAGCAGTTCCACCGAGCCCATTTCGCGGAGATACATGCGCACCGGATCGTCGCTGCGCTCGGCCAGTTCCTTGGCCCCGGACTTGGCCGGGACCGGCCGTTGCCGGACTTCAACCAGCTCATTGTCGCCCTCGGATTCCTGTTCCGGGTCCTCGCCGGTTGTCGCCTTTGCGTGAGGCTTGGTCTCGTCAGATTTGGTCTCATCCCCCTCGACCAAATCGACGCCCATTTCTTCGAAAATCGACAGGATAGCCTGGATCCGCTCCGAATTAGCTTTCTTCGCGGGTAGCACGGCGTTGAGCTGATCAAACGTGACGTAGCCCCGCTTCTTGGCGCTGCCGATCAGCTGCTTGACGGCTGCTGCTTCAGAAAGGCTATCGGACCGGATGTCGGGACCCTCCTTCACCAGCAACTCTTTCTTCTGCGGCGTCATCTTCATCTTGCTTCCCATGCATCCCAAGATGTTGTGGACGACGGTGCTGAGCCTTTAGGTCAAGATTTTCAGCGGGCTTGTCGATTACGGTTGTTCCGAGGTCAGAAGCGGGGCGCGCGCGGCGGGCCGCTTCGTCCGGGCGCCGCACCAGGGACTGCACGAGGCTTCATCGGCAGCAGACCCTCGCGCTGCAGCTTTTTGCGGGCGAGCTTGCGGGCGCGGCGGATCGCTTCCGCCTTCTCCCGGACTCTTCTCTCAGAGGGCTTTTCGTAATGGCCGCGGAGCTTCATCTCGCGGAAGACGCCCTCGCGCTGCATCTTCTTCTTCAGCACCTTGAGGGCCTGGTCGACATTGTTGTCACGGACGAGAACCTGCACGCGGCGTTCCTTTTCGATCGAGCGGCTGATAGGCCCGACGGCCAAGGCGCTCGGGCCCCATGGCGCACGGATAGAGGTACGTCGGCAGCCGACGCACCCGCTGTACGGAGTCAACGTCGATATCTGAAATCCCTGCCGATAGATAGCGCTTTCGTCGGCCTCAATTCGGCTCCCGTACCGCCGTATATTCGCTGGTGGCTAGACGCCGGTGACCTATCGGCATGCAAGCGACGGGTCGAGAGCCGTTCCGCTTGTGCGCGGTGGGTCTCGAAGCGCTACCGCTCACGCGAAAGCCGTCAGGTCACCAACTTCGCGCTGACGTTAAATCAGTTTGGAAAGCCGGGAATAAGATCACGGCTTTTCGGGCCGCGGGCGCGGCAGCGGGGGCCAGTACGCAACGCGGACTTTACCCAAGCCCGGGAAATGCAGCGCTTGAGCGGCACCGAGTGCAAGGTCGATCTCCCGCCCGCGAACATTGGGGCCGCGATCGTTAACGACGACCTCAACCACGTTACGTCCGTAGCTGACCACGAGGCGGGTGCCGAACGGCAGACTGCGATGAGCAACCGTCATACCGTGCGGATTGAATTTGCTCCCGGTCGCGACGCGGTTACCCTCCCAGTAGACGGAAGCAACCATGAGGCCGGTCGGCCCGGCATGGACTGGGGACAGCAACGCAAGGCAAAGCGCCGCTGACGCGAGCGTGCGTGTCAAAAGCATTTGGCTGTCAGAAAACCGTCGACCCTCTCAGCAGGCTACAGTGTAGCGGCGAGAGCGGAAGCTGTGGCAGGAAAGCTGACTCATGATTACCCTGTCCCCCTTCTAACGTCTCCGACGTAACAAAATTTATCTGCTTCTCGAAAGCGTGGCAACCCCGCAAGCGCTATCGCGCCGTTTGTATCGGCGCATCTGTCGCTTTGGCGACATATTGCACCGCAGTCATTACCCCAGCATTTCGCCGGCATCTGCTGCAGCTTGACGACTAACGCGTCGAAACGGCTTCAGCGCTGCTCAATGCCGCCACCAAGTCGGAGAAAAGTTCGTTGCTCAGACTTACGTGGTTCACCAGAAGCCGGTGCGCCTCATCGCCGTCACCGGCAATGATCGCGTCAACAATCGCTTCGTGCTCCCCGGAGGCGCGGCGCAAAGCGTCGGGCCGCTTCAAATGATAGGCGCGGTATGGCGCCAGCCGCCCATAGAGCGCACTGGCTTGTTCCTTGAGACAGTCGTTGTGCGCCCCGCCGTAGATTGCTTCGTGGAACGATTTATTCAGTTCGTGATACCCTTCCCGATCTCTGGCTTCGACATAAGGCCGGAATTCCTTTTGAATGGAACTCAAGGCGGCGTGCTCGGCAGGCGTCATGCGGCGCGCGGCCAGACGCCCGCAGAATCCCTCAAGCTCGGCCATCACCTCGAACATCTCAACCATTTTTGACGGCGTGATTTTCGCAACGACGGCGCTCTGATGCGGGCGCCATTCAACGAGATTCGCCGCCGCCAACTGCCGGAGAGCTTCGCGCACCGGCGTACGCGACACGTTGAACGCCTCGGCCAATTTTTTCTCATCCAGTTCCTCGCCGGGCCGCAGCACCCCGGAAATGATTTGATCAGCGATCTGTCGCCGCACGCGGTCAGAGCGGATAATGGGCGCGCCATTGCTCTCGGCTTTGCGAATGCCGTCCCGGGTATCAGGCTTGGTCATGATTGACATCATCGCGAACTCACTGCTGTTCAACTGCAGAGTAGAAACTCATCTGCAGTCTTATTTCCCCACTAGCGGCAACTCTCTTGTATACCCGATTAGCGAGATTGTATATTATGCACTGGCGCAGTAGCAGGCGTTACGAAATGGCGGTTCGTCTGGCTTCTCCTGCAGATGAATTGTTCGGGAGCGCGCGAACAGAACACGGCTCGCGCCGAACAGATGATCTGCGAGGCCTCCAATAAGCGAGCGCAGATCCTGCTGCTGCCCGAAGTCTTTCACGAGCTGTTCTTTATTCGATCAAATAAACAATGGGGGTGTTGCGGTCGACCGCTTCGCTCAGCTGCGGCGGCGTCAGCCGGTATCCCGTGGCCGGATCGTAAATCTGGATTCCGCGAACTTCGGCACCAGCCTGCCGCGCGAACTGCATGCATTCTCACATAGACAGAAGCCGCATTGTATACAGCGCGACGTCCAAGTAATACAATTAGCGTCACTCAGAACCGGCCAAAGCCCATGTCCCAGCGCCGTGACATTATCAGTAGCGTCGCCGCACACGTCAGTATCGCCCGTTTGTGGGATCGCCTGATGGCGCTTGCCCACTTCGGCGCGCTGTCCAAGGGCGGCGTCAATCGCCAGGCACTTTGCGACGAAGAAATTCCGGCTCGGGCACAACTGCATTACTTCTGTCCGACCGCCATGATCTTCATCCCCTGCAAGGACGGCATCAGCCACAATGAAGCCGAAAGCATCCGCGAGCGGGACGCGCTCGATGGAGCGCGCGTTATGGCCGAAATGGTCTTTGCGTTGGCGAACGCCGACTGATGGGCCGAAAATGACCCAGGCTGACAGCGTCACACACCCCGCTGCGGGGCTGCCGATCGGCGCGGAAATCGATGCTTCGGCGGCACCGGGGCCGAAGCGCGCGACCCTGCGCGGGCGGCTGGCGACACTGGTCCCACTTGACCCGGCGGCCCATACAGAAGCGCTGTACGACGGCACGCATGGTCCAGATCGGGAAAAGCTTTGGCTTTACATGGGCGCCGGACCGTTTAGCGACCGCGCATCGTTTCGCGCCTATCTGGACAAGCTTGCCGCATCGGGCGATCCTCTGTCTTTCACGATCGTCACGAATTCCAACGGTCGCGCGGCCGGGCACGCGTCCTATATGCGCATGGCCCGAGAGCACCGGGTGATCGAAGTCGGCAATATCTTTTACACGGCCTCGCTCGTCCGTTCGGCCGCCGCCACCGAGGCGATGTATCTGATGGCCAAGCATATCTTCGAGGACCTCAGCTATCGGCGCTACGAATGGAAGTGTAATGCATTGAACGAACCCTCCCGCCGCGCCGCGTTACGCCTTGGATTTTCCTTCGAAGGCATCTTTCGCCAGCACATGATCCAGAAGGGCCGCAACCGCGATACGGCGTGGTTCGCCATGCTCGATCACGAATGGCCGCTGCGAAAAGTCAGCTTCGAAGCGTGGCTGCGGCCGGAGAACTTTGACGACAGCGGCAAGCAGCGGACCGCGCTTTCTGCCATGAAGCCCCAACGTTCATGACGGCTGAGATGCCTCCCCCGCTGCTCAAGGAGGATAACCGGCTGCTGCGCGGCGCCGCGCTGTTCGTCGACGACATTCACACCTGACCCACCTGAGAAAAACAATGAACACCCAAACGCTCGATAAGCTCGATGCGTCGACTGCCGCCGAAACCGCGATCGGCCTCACCCAGGAGATGGTGCGGATCGACAGCACCAACGGCAAGGAAGATGCGCTGGCCCGGGATCTGGAAACGCGGCTTAAGTTGCTGAAAGTCGGCAAGGTCTGGTGCGAGAAGACCTATGAGGGCCGTCTCAATACTTTATGGGAAGTCGACGGCGGCAAGCCTGGACCGAGCCTCCTCTTCACCGGGCATCTCGACACCAAGCCGGTATGCGAAGGCTGGCAGCGCGATCCGTTCGACGGCGCGATCGAAAACGGCCGGCTTTACGGCCACGGCGTCATGGACATGAAGGCCGGGCTCGGTTCTTTGGTCGGCGGCATCATGACCATGATCGACAGCGGCGTCGATTTCAAGGGCAAGATCACATTCGTCGCGGTCGCCGATCACATGGGCCAGCAGACCGGCAGCATCGATCTGTTTCAGCGGCACAAGTTCGATCACTGCGTGCTGGCCGAACTCACCGACATGCAGATCTACATCGCCCATCGCGGCCGCTATTATTTCGACATTTCCACCATCGGGCATTCCGCCCACACTTGCCACAAATACAAGGCCATCAACGCCATCGAGAAAATGCTCTCGGTGGTCGAGGAAATCTCCAAGCTCAAATATTTTCCGAACATCTCGCAACAGATGAAGGATCTCGTCGGACCGGAACTCTACACCGCCGTCGGCCGCATCTATGGCGGACTGTTCCCCGGCGGCCCTTCGATGATTCCCGACCGCTGCACCATTCGCGTCGACACAAGGCCGCAGCCGGGTGTGCCGATCGAGGAGGTGAAAGGCATCATCGAGGGCGCGCTGCAGCGCGCCAAGGCCCGCGATCCGCAGATCGTGTTGGAGATGGTCGATGCGGACGTGAAAGATTCATTCATGGTCGATCCAAAAGCACCCATCGTCGTCGCACTAAAATCGGCTTGGGAAACAGTAATGGGTAAACCGGTCACTTTCCGCGGCGGCTCTTGGCTTGGCGATACGGCAAGTTTCGGCGACTTGTGCGAGACGGTGATCTTCGGCCCTGGCGGCGAGCCGGTCTATCAACCGAATGAATCGCTCGCGCTGGCCGATATCGAAGCGGCGACGCGGATCTACGCGCTGACCGCCGCTAAAATTCTTCAGGCGCATTAGAAGCAGATCGCGGGCACAGTGTCGCAACGCGTACGAAACAGTGCAATGATCAGCACGTCCGACGGGATCAAGCTTGATATCCGCACGGTCGGAAGCGGCGAACCGCTGGTGTTCGCGCACGAGTTTTCCGGCGACGCCCGCAGCTGGGATGCGCAGGTCGACTTCTTCTCGCGTTATTACCGCTGCACGACCTATTGCGCGCGCGGTTATCCGCCATCCGACGTGCCGACTTCCGTCAATGCGTACAACCAGAACCGCGCCGCTGAAGATCTCGCCGATGTCGTGCGCGCCGTGGCCGACGGTCAGGCGCATGTGGTCGGGCTCTCCATGGGCGGCTTTGCCGCGCTGCACTTCGGCCTTCGCTACCCGCAACTCGCCCGCTCGCTCACCATCGCCGGCGTCGGCTATGGCGCCAAGCCGGAGCAGCAGCCCGAATATGGCAACTCTATGCGACACGAAGCCGATCATGCCGAAGCCATCGGTATGACTGCGTTTGCCCGCGAGCTCGCCGGAAGCGGTTACGCCCAGTGCCTGCGCGCCAAGGACGAGACCGGCTGGCGCCGCTTTGCCGAGCAGCTCGGCGAGCATTCGGTAGCCGGAATGGCCATGACGCTGCGGGGCGTACTCGCAACCCGGCCGTCGCTCTGGCATCTTGCCGATGCGTTGCGTGGGCTTAAGGTGCCGGTCCTGCTGCTCACCGGCGATGAAGATACGCCGTGCCTCGAACCAAACCTGTTTCTCAAAACCACGCTGCCAGACGCCGCGCTATGCGTGCTGCCGCGCGCGGGACATCTGATGAATCTCGAAGAGCCGATGCTCTTTAACACCATCGTGTTCGGATTTCTCGCGGCCGTCGACGGCGGTCAGTGGAGCCGGTGGAGGGGCAGTACCGAAAATTTCGCCGCAGCAAGGGGAGCCACAGCATGAGCGGAACTGGAAAACTGGCGGGCAAGGTCGCGCTGGTGACAGGGGGAAGCCGCGGCCTGGGCCGCGGCATTGCTGAAGGCTTCGCTGCCGAGGGCGCCAACATCGCCGTGAACTATCTCAAGGATGACAAGTCCGCGAACGCAGTCGTCGACGCGATCAAGAAAGACGGCAGCGACGCCATCGCCATCCGCGCCGACGTCGGCGAAGTCGACGATGTGACTCGCATGATCGACGCCACGGTGAAAAAATTCGGCAAGATCGACATCCTCGTCAATAATGCCGGGATGCTCAATTCCCACAAGCTCGCCGAGATGTCGGTCGAAACGTGGGACGATATGATCAAGGTGCATCTGCGCGGCATGTTCCTGTGCACGCGCTTCACCATTCCGCATATGCTCAAGCAGAAGAGCGGCAAAGTTATCAATATGAGCGGAACATTCGGCGTGACCGGCGGCGCCGAGTTCACCCACATGTCGGCCGCCAAGGCCGGCATGATCGGCTTCACCCGGGCGCTGGCGCGCGAAGTCGGCCACGATGGCATCAACGTCAATTGCATCGCGCCCGCGATCATTCGCACCGATCTCTATAACTTCATGCCGGAGGACGTGCGCGACTCCATCGTCGGCGCCTATCCGCTCGGCCGCGTCGGCGAGGTCGAGGACGTGGTCTCTACTGCGCTGTTCCTTGCCACCAAGGATGGCGATTATTTCACCGGGCAGACGCTGTGCCCGGCCGGCGGCGATGTGATGGTTTGATGCCGGCCACCGGCGGCTGGATTAATAACAACAGAAAGGGGCTGTTATGATCGTTGAGGAACGCTGCTACACGCTGAAGCCGGGAACGGTTGCGCTCTATTACCAGGACTACAGTGCGCGCGGGCTGCAAATCCAGCAGCCGATACTGGGCAACCTGATCGGCTATTTTCATACCGAAATCGGCGAACTCAATCAGATCGTGCACATGTGGGGTTACGACTCGCTCGCCGAGCGCGAACGGCGGCGCGCAGTGCTGGCCACAAACGCGGACTGGCAGGCCTATCTGAAGCAGTCGCCGGACATCATCTTGAAGATGGAAACGCGCATTTTAATTCCGGCGCCGTTCTCGCCGATTAAGTAACCGACGCCGGCAGGCCAGTCAGACAAACGAGGGGACGATGGAGAACGTCGATATCTTGATCGAGCACGGCATCGTGCTCACCCTCAACAATGACCGGCACATTATCACTGATGGCGCCGTCGCCATTCGCAAGGATCGCATTGTCGCGGTCGGCAAGACGGCTGATCTACGCAACCTTTACAAGGGCGCCAAGACCATCGACGCGTCGCTGCGGCTGGTTATGCCGGGCCTGGTCGACGGACATGCTCATCTTGGCGAGATCGCGCGGGGCCTAATTCCCGATACGCTGCGCACCAGCGATTGGCTCAAGTTCTGGTGCTACCCGTACATGGCGGCGATCACCGAGGAGGACGAGTACTGGTACTCAAAGTGTCTGATTGCGGAAATGATCCGTTCGGGCACGACCTGCTTTGTCGAGCCCGGCTGCATGTGGCTCAACACCACGATCAAGGCGATCGAGGAAAGCGGGATCCGCGCCACCACCGGCAGCTGGGTGTGGGACCACGCCGGGCCGGACGGTCACAAGTGTCCTGAATATTTCAAGAAGATGACGCTGCAGCAGGCGCTCGATCTCACTGAAAGCAACATCAAGGCGTTCGACGGCATCGCCGAAGGCCGCATCAAATGTTTCGCCACCATCGAAGGCGTCGGCACCTGCTCCGACGACCTGATGCTCGGCGCCAAGGCGATCGCCGACCGCTACGGCACCTTCACCCTGATGCACAAGGCAAGCTCGCGGGAGGAAGTGGCGAGTGAGCTCAAAGCAACCGGCCATCGGCCGGTCGAGCACATGTACCGGATCGGCGCGCTCGGGCCCAACGTCTATCTGAACCACATGACCGCGGTCGATCCCTTTGAAGTCGACATGCTCGCGGAAACAGACACCAAGGTCTGTCAGAATCCGCCGGCGGCATTAAAGCTCGCCAAGGGCACCACGCAGATGAGCCATTTCCTGGAAATGCGCGCCAAGGGAGTGACCGTGTGTCTTGGCTGCGACGGCGTCAATTCCGGCGACCACAAGGACATGTTTCGCTCAATGTACCTCGCCGCGACGCTACCGAAGGACGCCAAGATCGACCCCGAAGTCATCACCGCGGAAGAGGTGGTGGAGATGGCGACGCTCGCCGGCCATCGCGCCACCGGCTGGCACAACGACATCGGCGCGCTGGCGCCGGGCATGAAGGCCGATCTGATCCTGGTCAACACCGACCGGCCGGAATGGGTGCCGACCTACAACTACGTCTACAGCCTGGTGTACTCGGCGAGCGGCGACAGCGTGGATACCACCATCGTCGACGGCCGCATCCTCATGGAAAATCGGCAGCTGACGACGCTTGATCTTGCCGAAGTGCACGCCCGGTGCCGGGAACTGGCGCCGAAACTTGCGGCGCGCGCTAACGTCAAGCCGCAGTCGCGGTGGCCTGTCCTGTGAGGCCGCGGTCAGACGGCGGCGATGGCGGAGATTTCGATTTGCAGCTCCGGCATAGCAAGCTTCGAGACTTCGACGATGACGCTCGTCGGACCGTCCTTGGGAAAATACTTCATGCGGATATCGGCGATGTCATGAAACGCCCGCATGTCGGTGACGTAGACCGTGACCTGCACGATGTCCTTCATATCCGCTTTATTGGCGACGAGAATGGCGCGGATGTTCTCCAAAACCTGGACGGCCTGCGCGCGCAAGTCCCCCTTCCCGACCACCTTGCCGGCTTTGTCGACCGCAATCTGGCCGGCAATAAACAACAGCGGACCGCTCGAAATCCGCACCGCATTGGAATAATAGGGCTTGAGCGGCGGCGCGACGGTGCGCGGGTTGCTCACTTTCTTGCGCGGCTTTTTCATCGGCTTACCTGCGGATTGTTTGTTGCTTCAGTTACACAACGAAGGTTGCAGCACGATGGAGCTCAGGCGGCGACACGCACTCTTGTCTTAGCAGCCCACGGCCGTTACCCGTAAGATGCCGATGAGCGACGTAAAACGCAAATACATGGTGGCGACCGACGTCGGCGGGACCTGCACCGACACCATCGTGTTTGCCGCGGGAGAACCCGCGCATCTCGGCAAGACGCTCTCGACTCCGCCGGATTTTTCCGTCGGCGTGATCGACTCGATCCGCTCGGCAGCCGATGCGATGGGCGTTACGCTTGCGGACCTGCTGGCGCAGACTTCGCTGTTCATGCACGGCTCGACCGTCGTCGACAACGTCATCCTGACGCGCGACGGCGCGCGGACCGGCCTGATCACGACACGCGGATTTGAAGACACCGTCCTGATGACGCGCGGCGCCTATGGCCGCTGGGGCGGTCTCACCGAGGACCGCATCAAACATCCGGTCAAGACCGAGCGCGCGCCGGCGCTGGTGGCGCCCGATTGCATCGTCGGCGTGCCCGAGCGCACCGACTACAAGGGCGCGATCCTTCAGGAGCTCGACGAAGCGGCCGCCGAAGCGGCGATCCGGTTTTTGATCGACAGCAAAAACGTGGATGCCGTCGCGGTGTCGTTTCTCTGGTCGTTCTACAACGCCGACAACGAGCGAAAGGTCAGGAAACTGGTCGAACGCATCGCACCCGGTCTCTACTGCACTCTATCGAGCGAGATTGCGCCACTGCCCGGCGAATACGAACGCTCGTCGACGACGGTGATCAACGCCTATGCCGGCCGCATGACCAAAAACTACCTGAACAACCTGCAGGGCCTGCTGGCAAAAGCGGGCTACGCCGGTCCGGTCATGGTGATGCAGGGCTACGGCGGGTTACTCCCGGCGCAGGAAGCCGCCGACCGGTCGATCGGCATGCTCGAATGCGGACCTGCTGCGGGTGTGATCGGCAGCCGGGTGCTCGGACAGTTGCTCGACCAGCCCGATGTCATCGCCACCGACATGGGCGGCACGACCTTCAAGGTCGCCGTCATTCAGAACGGCGAGATCGAATACGCCCGCGAGCCGATGGTGGACCGCTTCCATTACAGCCAGCCGAAGATCGAAGTGGTGTCGATCGGCTCGGGCGGCGGGTCGATCGTGTGGCTCGAGCCGGGCACCAACACGCCGCGCGTCGGTCCGCGATCCGCCGGAGCGCGGCCCGGTCCAATCTGCTACGGCCTCGGCGGCACTGAGCCGACCCTCACCGACGTTTTTATGCTGATCGGCTACATGGACCCGAACATCTTCCTCGGCGGCACGATGCGGCTCGATCCGGCGCCGGCGCGGCAAATCTTTGCCGAGAAAATCGCCGAGCCGCTGGGGATGAGAGTCGAGGAAGCGGCGTTCGGCATTTATCGGGTAGCGACCGCCCAGATCAGCGATCTGATCCATGAGATCACTGTCGAACGCGGGCTCGATCCACGCGATTTCGTGCTGCACGCATTCGGCGGATCGTGCGGCATCGTCGCCGGCATGTTCGGGGCCGAGCTGAAAGTAAAGCGGATGGTGATCCCCTACACCGCTTCGGTGAATTGTGCGTTCGGGCTCGTCTCGGCCGACATCGTCCACGAATATTCACAAACCACGCTGTTGCCGGTGCCCTCTCCACCTCAAGCCGTCAACGACATTTTCAAACCGATGATCGAACGCGCGTGCAGCCAGTTGAAGGACGAGGGCTTTGCCGCTGATGCGATGAAGCTCGAATGGTCGATCGATCTTCGCTACTCACGACAAGTGCACGAAGTGACGACTATGGTGCGGAGCCCTACCCCGCTCGACGAAGCGGGCCTTCATCAGCTCGTCGCCGATTTCGAGGCGCAGTACGAGCGCAAATACGGCAAAGGCTCGGCCTTCCGCGAAGCCGGTATCGAAATGACCATGTTCCGGCTGACCGCGCGCGGCCTGATCGATCGACCGCGGCTTGAGCCGCAACCGCTGGCCGGCAAGGACTCTGCGCCGGCAAAAACCGGACGCCGGCCGATTTTCGTCGAAGCCAAAAGCGGTATGGCCGAAGCCGATATCTACGACTTCGAGAAGCTCATGCCCGGCAACGTGGTCACGGGGCCAGCCGTGATCCATACTCCGATCACGACCATCGTGTTGCAGGCGAACCAGCGCGGCACCATGGACGGATACCGCAACGTGCTGGTCGATTTCGATGCTTAAGGCGCCGGCGTAAGGAAAAGGACCGCAGATGGACCCGATCACGTTCTCCATCATCCGCCACCGGCTGTTCCGCGTGGTCGAGGAAGCGGTGATCACGCTCAAGCACGTGTCCGGCAGTGCCATCACCAATGAAGGCCACGACCTGATGGTCTCGCTCTATCAGGCCGATGGTTCGCTGCTGATGGGCGGCGTCGGCTTTCTGCATCACCTGACCAGCGCGGCCGAGGCGTGCAAGGCGATCATACGCCGGTTTGGCGGCCAGATTGCCGAAGGCGATATGTTTTTGCTCAACGACCCCTACACCGCGGCGCTGCACACCTCCGACATTTATCTGGTGTCGCCGATCCATCACGGCGGCAAGCTCGTGGCCTGGAGTGCCTGCTTCGTTCACGTTTCCGATATCGGCGCGATGAATCCCGGCGGCTTCGCGCCTGCCGCCCAGGATATCTTCACCGAAGGCTTTTCATCGCCTGGCATCAAGATCATCGATCGCGGCGAGCTGCGTCAGGATCTGTGGGACACCATCCTGAACATGGTGCGCAGCCCGGAAATGGTGGCGCTCGATCTGCGCTCGATGATCGCCTGCAACAACGTCGCGCGGGAGCGGATGCTGGCGCTGATCGACAAATACGGCACCAAGACCGTCGACGAAGCCTGCGTAGCGCTGATCGATCAGTCCGAGGTCAAGCTTCGCGAACGGCTGCGCGAGTTGCCGAACGGACGTTGGCAGTCAAGGCAATATCTCGAAGTCAAAGGCGAGATCTACAAAGTACTGCTGACGATGACCAAGCAGGACGACACGCTGACATTCGATTTCACCGGCTCGTCGCCGCAATCGAAATACAGCGTGAATTGTTCCAAATGGGCCTCGCTCGGCGGCTTGTTTGCGCCGTTATTCCCCCTCCTCTGCTACGACATTGTCTGGAACGAAGGCGCCATCCGGCCGATCAACATGATCGCGCCGGAGGGAACGATCGTGAACTGCACGCGGCCGGCGCCGGTGTCGGTGGCGACCGTAGGCGCGATCCAGTCGGTCAACAATGCCGCCTGCTCGACCATCGGCAAGATGCTGGCGGCGAGCGAAAAGTACGCCGACGAAGCGACCGCGGTCTGGCACGCCAATCATTTCGCGATCTTCATGTTCGGCAACAATCAGCGCGGACGCCTCGCCATCGGCATTCTCACCGAGACCTTCGCCGGCGCCGGCGGCGCGCGCACATTCGGCGACGGCGTCGACATGGGCGGCGAAATTCCAAATCCGATCTCGCGCATGGCCAATGTGGAGACCATCGAGGCGCAGTTCCCGATACGCTATCTGTTCCGGCGCAAGCTCACGGATTCCGGCGGCCCCGGTAAATTCCGTGGTGGAGCCGGCGGCGAGATGGCGATCGTCGCCCACGACGCGCCCGATGGCGGCATCCACTATGTGCTGTCCGGGAAGGGTCCGCGGTTTCCGCAAAGCGACGGGCTTTGCGGCGGCTATCCCGGCGGCGTCAACGATTACGTCTGGGTGCACGCGCCGCAGGATGGACACAACACCGATCGCTTCGCGCAAACGCTCGATGCCATTCCCGGCGAAGACGAGCCGATCTCGTGGGGCGTGTTTCCGTTGATGGGCCACGATGCGCTCTATGTGCGCTGGAACGGCGGCGGCGGCATCGGCGATCCGCTGGACCGGGCCCCCGAGAAGGTGGTGGCCGACGTGACGACCGGCCACATTTCCGAGGAGGCGGCGCGCGACGTCTACGGGGTGGTCGAGATCGCGGGCACGGTCGACGCGAGCTCCACCGCCGCGCGGCGCAAGGAGTTGCGGCAGGCCCGGCTTGCCGCCGGAGCGGCGCAATGAAGAAGCGCATTTCGGAAACGCTGTTCGTCGAGGGCGGCAAAATTTGCTGTGCCGCGTGCGCGCATCCGCTGGCGCCGGCCGGCACCGGCTGGAAGACCGCCGCGGCGCTTTCGACCGTTCCGGTCCGGGCCTTGCCGGGCGCCGGCAGCAACGTCGAGCCCCGCGTCGTGCTGCGGCGCTTCGCCTGTCCCCAATGCGCACATTTGCTGGATACCGAAACGGCGCTGCCGGAAGATCCTTTCCTTGAGGACATCGTTGCGGCGTAGGAAATAGGATCATTTGTCGAGGATGCGATGCATAAAGTGAACGTTCGTCAGGAAATCATCGATCGGGTACTCGCACGGCGCGGCCGCTATCACTGGTTCGAAGAACTCGACCCACAGCGTACCGCCCTCGTCATCATCGACATGCAGGAATTGTTCTGCGCCCCCGGTGCGCCGGCCGAGGTCGCGGGATCGCGGGACATCGTCGAGCCGATCAACAAGCTGACCGAAGAATTGCGAAAGATCGGCGTGCCCGTCATCTGGGTGTTGCACGCTAATTCGCAGACCGGCGGACGCAGCGACTGGGAGCTGTTTTTCAACTACATCGTTGCCGATGATGTCAGGGAAAAAACAATGCAAAGCCTCGCGCCCGGCCGTCAGCAAGTCTGGTCGGGATTGACGGTCGATTCAGCCGACACCAAGGTCATCAAGAACCGCTACAGCGCGCTGATCGCCGGTTCGTCCGGCCTCGAACGGCTGCTGCGCAGCCTCGACATCGACACCGTGCTCGTTGCCGGCACCAAGACCAATATCTGCTGCGAAGCGACCGCGCGCGACGCGATGATGCTCGACTTCAAGGTGGTGATGGTGTCGGACTGTTGCGCAGCATTGTCCGACGACGAACATCGCTCCGCGCTGGAGAACATGATCCAGCAGTTCGGCGACGTGATGACCGGCGACGAAGTCCTCGACCGGCTCCGCCGCCGCACCAATCGTTAGGCCGCACGCCTCGGATAGGACTCAAGCTCTCGGCTTGGACTTTGGGCCGAACGGCTCGGGCAAAAACGGCGTGTCGCGTTCATCCAAAAAGCCGCGTATGCCGCCCTGCTTTTGTGCCGCAAACAGTTTGTCCCGCTCCGGCCCGTGCGAGCTGTGCGCCATTGCCGATAATGCGGCGTTGAGGTTCATGCCGCTCATGACGCCGGCCGTTTGCAGGCCACGCATGGTGATGGCCTTGTTCATCCGCACCGAAGCTTCCGGCACCATCGCAATGCGCTCGGCGAGGCGGCGGGCATGTGGGATCAGCCGGTCGTGCGGCACGACTTCGTTGACGAGACCGATGCGCAATGCTTCCTGCGCATCGATATGGTCGCCAGTGAGCGCGTACCGGTTCGCGACCTTCCATCCGCACAAGGCAGCGAACAGAAAGGTCGTGTTCGAAACGTGCCTGACTTCCGGCTGGGCAAAAACGGCGCGCTCCGAAGCGATGGTGATGTCGCAGGCGATTTGATACCAAAAGCCGCCGCCCATGGCATAGCCGTTGACGGCGGCGATCACGGGTTTCGCCAACTGCCAAATGTGCATCAGCTTCTCGACCACGCGGCTGTCGTGGAGCCACCAGTATTCGATGTACTCGCCGACGGCCTTGCCGCTCGGATCTTGTGGGTTCGTGTCGGATTCGCGGCCGGTCGCCATATCGTAGCCGGCACAGAACGCGTTTCCAGACCCGGTCAGGATAATGGCGCGCACTTTCCCATCCGCGTCGGCCTCATCGAGCGCCTGGTGTAGTTCATTCTCGAGCCGCGGCAGGATCGCGTTAAATGTTTTTGGCCGGTTGAGCGTAATGGTCGCTACTGGTCCGTCAACTTCATACAAAATCTCTGTGTAGGCCACGATCACTTCCTCCATGCCGTCTATTGGATGAAGATTGTAGTGCAGCGACCGAAGGCTGTAACTAAAACGGCACCACGATGCCGTCGAGCGGCGCATCGCAGTTGACAAGGTCGACGCGTTTCGAGGCGATGCGGATGTCGCCGCCAACGATCGTCAGCCGATGAAAAGAAGTACCGCCGAACAGCCGCTGCTCGTTGCGGCGGAATTCGATCAATACGAACTTCGATCGCACCAGGGTCGTCGTCGCGTCCGCATCTTCCCCGATCGTTACGTTGGTGACGATGCGGCTCGTTCGCGACCGCGGCTCCTGCGAGTAGATCCGCGGACTTGCCAGGCGGCGCACGCGCGTTTCCAGAAGCTGCCGGTCGTCGTAAATCAGCGATACGGTTTCGAGCGGATTGGCCTGCCCGGGCTCGCTCGGGACCCAATAGGTCGCCTCCGGCGTAAACAGCGCCAGCCATTCGTCGAACCTGGCTTCATCGAGTAGCCTGGCCTCGTGGAGCAGAAACTGCTCGCACGCTTGAACGTCAAGACGCTTTCCCGCCACCATCCCGGCATGGGTTTCTGGTGCGCGTGCCCCTTGCGGCCCGTTCATACCGACAAGCTTTCCGGCTGCCGCTGTCGCGCTTCGGTGCGGGCGCCCGCCATGTAGCCGACCCAGGCATCGAACATGTTGCGAATGTAAATCTCGCTGGTCGAGTTCTTGCCGCGGCGGCCACCGTGTTCGTCCGGCAGGTCGCTCTGATAGCCGCGGCCGATCTGCAGCCACTCGGCGCCCTCGCTGGAAATGCCGAGCCCGATGCGGTTGTAGATTTCCAGATCGTCGGTAAGAACCAGCGAGCCAGTGCCGTTGACGATGTTGGCGAAGCGGATGGTGTTGTGGAACATCCGCTCCGGCGCACCGCGCAGCTTGAAACTGTAGGTGCAGACCAAGGTGCGGTCGACGGCCAGCGGGTGGATGACCCGCAACTGCTGGAACTGACTCATGAACGACAGGTTCGGATAGACGTTGCTGTTCCAGCGGCGGACTTCCATGATCCGCCTGGTTTCCGCCTCGCCCTTTTTCTTTTCCAGCGCCTCCGTGTACTCCCGGAACACCGGATCGTTCAGCGCCGCCACGAGCTTCTTGTCGTCGTGATAATCGCCGAGATAGCTGTGGCCGTTCGGATAGGTCCAGATGCCGACCTGCGATTCCCAGAAGCTGTAGGGCGCGCCGTTCTGGCGCATCTGCCGGATCGCGATCTCGCCGGCGCCGTCGGTGAAGACGTCGTCTTTCTGCTGTTGCGCCGCCTCGATCGACGAGCGGTGCGTAAACCACGGGTGCGCGGCGTCGCAGAGGTTTTCCAGATAGAGCTTCCAGTTGCCGTTGTACGTGTGCTTGAACACGCCACCCGCAATTTCCAATTCTCCATCCGGCGCGCGATCGACCATGTCGTCGAGCGAGGTCGCCATATAGCCGAGCCATTCCTCCAGGCTTGGTCCGTCGTCAGATTGATTGACGAAAATAAAGCCACGATAGCTCGACACGCGCGGCACGCGCAGCATCGCCATGGTCCGGCTCTTCGGATCGAAATCCGCCGGATAACCGTGCTGCAGCGGCACTGCCTTGAGCCGACCGTCGAGATGATAGGTCCAGCCGTGATAACAGCACTGAAACTCGTCGGTCCGCCCCTTGTCCAGGGCAACCACCATGGCGCCGCGGTGGGCGCACTGGTTATGCAGAACATGCAGCGCTTTGTCGGGGCCGCGGACAACAACGATGAGTTTGCGGCCAATCTCGGTGCAAAAGTAATCGCCCGGCTCGCGCACCTGACTCTCATGGCCGACATAAATCCACGCGCGGCCGAAGATGCGCTCAAGTTCAAGTTCGAAGATCGCCGGATCGTCGTAGAGCGAACGGTGCACAGCCGCGGGCTTCACCAGCGACGTAACGTCTTGGGGGAGTTCGTGCCGCATCGGTGCACTCGCGTTTTTAGCAGCCTTCAGCCCGAACTCGGGGGGCCGGCGGAAGCTTTGTTTGATGAGACGCCACCGCAGCGTATCTTACCGCTGATCCCGATGACAACGGCGATTATGACAACGCCGAGTTGTCAAAATATCCCGCCTAGTCCGCCTTCGACCGATACCAGTCGACGATTGCGCTGCCGGTGGTGATCCAGACCGCATCGTGCTTGCGGATATGTTTTAGCGCCCGTTCGAGGTAGCGCGCGCGGAACGGATGTCCGACCAGAAAGGGATGCAGCGCCATGGACAGCACACGCGGCTGTTTCTTGCCGTCCTCGTAAAGGGTGTCGAACTGATCGATGATCATGCGCTCGAAGTCTTCGCCCGAGGCGCCGTGCTGGAGAAACACCGGGATGTCGCCGATCTCCAAAGTGTAGGGAATAGCGATGATCGCCCCCTTGCGGGTCTTCATGGTGTACGGCTGCTCGTCGTTGCACCAGTCGGCGACATAGTCGATCCCGGCTTCGGCGAGCAGATCGAGAGTGTTGTCGGTTTCGGTCAGCGCCGGGCCAAGCCAGCCCCGAGGTTTCTTGCCGGTAGCCCTGGTGATCGTGTCGAGCACGCCTTTGATAATGCCGCGCTCGGCGTCCTCGGGCATGCCGGTAAGCAGCGACGAATTGTTCTCGCCATGCGCCATCCATTCCCAGCCGAGCCGGTTGCCCTCCTCGATGATCGCCGGGTAGCGCACCGAGGCTTCCGAATTGAGCGCAGCGGTTGCAACAAATCCCTGCCGCTCGAGGATTTCCATGAGCCGCCAGACGCCGACCCGCACGCCATAGTCGCGCCATGCGTAGTTGAGTACATCCGGCCGAAGACCCGCGGTCATCGGCGTCAGCGACATCGCCGGCTTGTCATAGTGGAAGTGCTCGATGTTCGGCGTCACCCACACCGCGATGCGCGCGCCATTGGGCAATTCCCATTTCGGACGTTTTGCAATCGCCGAGTATTCAAATCTTCCGTGTTCCATATTTGCTCGCTTGCACCATCAAGAATTAAATCGACCGCGTGTTAGTGGAAAAAGCTTCAAGGTGATTACTCGTCATTGGCTCCAGCATCGCACTAAGCCGTCGAATGCGCGGCCCGGCCATTCTTGCTCCGATGGGTCGCGCGCTTTGCCGGGCGGGAGGATTTGCCTTTTTCCCCCAGCACCAGGCGGCAAAACAGGTCGATTTCGTCCTCACCGCAGCAGGCCTTCGGGTTGGCATGCGCGCTCACGGCAAATCCGTCGAACGCCATGAACATCACATGCGCCAGCGTCTCCACATCCACGACCGCCAGCCGTTCCGGCGGCAGCATCTCTCGAAGCAGCCGGCCGGTCAGCGCCTCCACCCGGCGCAACAGCGACGGATCGTACTCTCCCTCCGGGCCGGTGCCCGACACCGCCTGAATAATGTTGTTTGAAAAGCCGTTCGCGGCGGCGGGAATTTCCCGCCACAGCACCGTGACGAGGTGTTGAAGACGCTTTCGCGGATCGCGGATCGAACGCAGATCGTCTTCGAGAGCGCGAAACCGTTCGCTTAACCACGGATCATAGATTGAATACAGAATGTCGAACTTGGAATCGAAGTACGAATACACATTCGCAGTCGAGATGCCGGCGGCCTGGGCGATTTGGCTCAGCGTGGTGCCATTGTAGCCCCGGTCGCGAAACAGCCGATATGCCGCAGACAAGATCGCATCCCTGACCGCCGATTTCTTGACCTGGGCCATTCCGTCCCCGACCGATATCCCAGCATCATAAACGCCGCACGTTGGGCGCGCGCAAGAGCCAATGTTCTGACA
>JBAUGC010000515.1:0-2926 GCA_049679485.1 Xanthobacteraceae bacterium | reverse complement strand
CAAAACGGGCGCCGCTTTGGCTACGTTGTCGGGGCATGCGGATAGGGTGAACGTTGCGGCGTTTAGCCCAGACGGTTCTCGCGTGGTCACCGCATCATCCGATAACACCGCACGATTGTGGGACGGTACGACAGGCGCCGCGTTGGCCACGCTGGCGGGGCATACGGATCGAGTGGTCAGTGCGGCATTCAGCCCAGACGGTTCGCGGGTCGTCACCGCGTCCGCGGACAAAACTGCGCGAGTGTGGGACACAACGACAGGCGTCGCTCTGGCCACACTCTGGGGCCATACAAATCAACTGGTCAGTGCGGCATTCAGCCCGGACGGATCGCAGGTCGTGACCGCGTCCGTGGACCGGACGGCGCGCATTTGGCCACTCGATCCAATCGTCTTGATACCGGCGAATCAACGCGAGGCCTATGTCTGTCGCGAGAGGCTCATCGGCGCACGCTCGTTTACGGATGAGGAGATGCAGCAGCCGATCCTGCGCGGGCGCAACGACTTGCGCAACCCTTGCTATCGGGTCGGGCCGCTCAGCCTTAGTTATTACTGGCGGGCGGCCACTGATCTCGGTGCGACGATCCGAAGTGCATTCTCGCATTAACTGGCAGCACGGTGACATTTCAGATTGGGCATAAACTAGTCTAACGCTTCGCTACTTCCCCGCTCAGCCATCCTTGTAGTTTCGACCAGCGCCGCCGACCTGAGATGTTGCGCACGGCGATAGCGACGGCCTTCTTCTGGCCAACCAGGACGACAAGTCGCCTGCCGCGTGTGATGCCCGTATAAAGCAAATTACGCTGCAGCATGGCGTAGTGCTGCGTCACAAGCGGGATGACCACCGCCGGATATTCCGAGCCTTGGCTCTTGTGAATGGTTGCGGCATATGCCGGCACCAGGGTGTCGAGTTCGCCGAAGCTGTAGGTGACCGAACGGCCGTCGAAACTTGCGGTCAGTTCGCTTTCCTCGGGCTCAACATCCGTCACAAATCCGATATCGCCGTTGTAGACTTCCTTGTCGTAGTCGTTTTCGATCTGCATGACCTTGTCGCCCGGTGCAAAGGTCCAGCCAAATCTCTCGACCTTGCGCTCTCCTGCCGGATTCAATGCGGCTTGGAGTTCAATGTTGAGGGAACGCGCGCCAACACCGCCGCGGTTCATCGGGCAGAGGACCTGGACATCGCGGACGGGGTCGAGTGAGAGACCAAAACGACGTGGGATGCGGCTTTTAACAAGCTCGATGATGCGCGAAACCGCAGTCTCGGCATCCCCCGCCTCGACAAAGTAGAAGTCGCTCTCCGCTTCGGGTTTGCGCAGATCGGGCATAAGACCTTGGTTGATGCGATGAGCGTTTACGATGATTTGGCTTTGGGAGGCTTGGCGAAAAACTTCCGTCAACCGAACAACCGGTATGGCTCCGCTTGCGATCACGTCCGCCAGCACCTGGCCAGGTCCGACAGAAGGCAATTGATCGACATCGCCGACCACGAGCAAGGCTGAGTTGTTGGGCACCGCTTTGAGCAATGCGTGCATCACCAGCACGTCCACCATCGAAGTCTCGTCGACGACGAGCAGGTCGCATTCGAGCGGATTGTCAGTGTTGCGCCGGAAACCGCCGCCCTTGGGGTCGACCTCGAGCAGGCGATGGATGGTCTTGGACTCGAACCCCGTGGCTTCATTCATACGCTTCGCCGCCCGACCCGTTGGGGCGCACAGCAACAGCCTCACGTCCTTCGCGGCGAGGATCCGCAGGATGGCGTTGACGATGGTGGTCTTGCCGACCCCCGGCCCGCCGGTAATCACCATGACCTTGGAACAGAGGGCTAATCGGACGGCAGCCTTTTGGCTGTCGGCGAGGATCAAAGCCGTGCGCTGTTCGACCCAAGGAATCGCCTTATCCGGGTCGATCGAAGGCCAGGGAAGTTTGCCCTTGGCCAGAGTGAAGAGTCGGTCGGCAATGGTGCGCTCGGCGTTGTGAAGACTGGCAAGGAAGACACCGTCGGTCTCGCCGAGACTGTCGCCTACCACCGTGCCGTCAGCGAGTTCAAGTTCGAGCGCTGTGCGGATGAGGTCCTGGGGCACTTCGAGCAGCTCTTCAGCGAGCGGCAGCAATTCGCCAGTGGGTAGGCCGCAGTGGCCTTGGTCCATCGCCTCGCCCAGCGCGTAGCTAATGCCCGAGCGCACCCGGATTATGGCCGTTTTTTCAACGCCGAGCTTCATGGCGATGGCGTCGGCGGTTTTGAAACCGATGCCGCGGATGTCGCGCGCCAAGCGGTAGGGGTTCTCCGACATGACTTGTACGGCATCGGCACCGTAGGTCTTGTAGATGCGCACCGCTCGCGCCGAACCGACGCCGTGGCTGTGCAGGAAGACCATGATCTCGCGCACCACTTTCTGCTCGGCCCAGGCTGCTACGATCCGAGCCGCACGCACCGGGCCAATGCCATCGACTTCCCGAAGACGATCGGCCCGCGTCTCGATGACGTCGAACACTTTCTCGCTGAACGCGCGCAGAAGCTTCTTGGCGTAGGCAGGACCGATGCCGCGGATCATGCCTGACGCAAGGTACTTCTCGATGCCTTCGACCGATGTCGGCTCTGAGGTCTTGAGGAACCGAGCCCTGAACTGCTGGCCGTGGGTGCGGTCGTTCACCCAATCGCCGGACGCAGTGATCCATTCCCCGGCCGATATGGTCGCGGCATGGCCAACCACAGTGACCAGGTCGCGGTGGCTCCGCGCCTTGACCCGGATGACACAGAATCCGTTCTCGGCGTTCTGGTAGGTGACGCGTTCAACCAGCCCCGCAAGCACCTCTCGATCGGATGGATTGGGCTGCGTCTTCATGATGCCCGATGCCTGGCGCTCAATCGTCCGACAGGTTACCCGACGCGGCGTGATGTGTAACGGCGTGCGGGATGACACTAAAT
>JBAUGC010000514.1:0-5657 GCA_049679485.1 Xanthobacteraceae bacterium | reverse complement strand
GCTCCAGAGGCGGACGCGGCGCACGGTCGAAGCGGATCGTCGGGGCCAGCAGCAACAGCGGCACTGCCGACAGCGCAATTGGTATAAACGCAAAGCGCTCCACCCCGACAAAGTCCCACACGATGCCGCTCAGCACCGAGACCAGCATGGTGCCCGCATAGGTGATTGTGAACATGGCCGCCGCCACGCGCGCGACCTCCTGCGGCGGCGCCAGAAGGGGCGGCAGCGTCAGACAGAGCGCAAACACGGCGCCGATCGCAAATCCAAGCACGCCCGTCCCGGCAATCACCGGCAGCGTGTCATTGGTCGCGACGATTAAAGCGAGACAGCCGAGAGAAATCAGACCCGAAAGCACGAACGGCCAGGCTCTGCGTTCAAGCGACCGCGAAAATGCGATCAGGATGAGCGAAGCCGGCAGCTGGCCGAAATTGAGCGCCGTCAGCGCCGGAGTGATGAGATCGGAGCGCCCGACCTCGGTCAGGTGTCCGGGAAGGAAAGCGTTGGTGGCGTAGTAGAGCGCGCTCGCGCTGGCGAAGGTGAATCCCCAGCGCAGAACGTCGCGCAGCGGCACTGCCGGCCACCAGCGCTGCTGGACAAACACCTTGCGGCCTTCCTCGCGCGGGGCCGCAACGACAAGAAAAATCGCGATGACGGCGATCGGTATCGCCCACCAAACGAATGTCGCGCGCCAGCTTTCGCCGAGAAGGGGAAACAACAGCGGGAACAAGGCAACGGGAAGAATTTCGCCGACGATCAGTCCGTTGGTATAGACGCCAGTGCCGAGCCCGATCTTGTTCGGAAGCCAACGGCCGACCAGCGCCGGCGCGGCAGGTTGCATGATCGCGACCCCGCCGCCGGTGACGATGGTCGCGGCAAACAACGTCAGTACGTCCGGTGAAACGGCTCGCAGCGCCGAACCAAGCGCCGTCAGTATCAGCCCGATCACGGCGGCCGACACCGCGCCGACCCGCGACACCAGCCGTGACCCGGCCAAGGCCGCAGCCGCAAACAAAATAACCGGCAGGCCCGTAAGAATACCAATGTCAGTGCCGGAGAGATCGAATTCGTTGCGGAGCGCCGGAATGACCGGGGGCACCGCGAGGATCGTCAAGCGCATCGCAACGCCGATCAGCCAGAGCAGGAGCAGCGTGAGCGCGAACGGACGGGATTTCACCGGATTTTTCCAGACTGAGGAGCTTGAAGGGCGCAGAGACTACGCCGCGCCCTGGAGCCGCTCCAGCGCTTCGGCGATCTTGGCCTTGCGCGTTTGCGCCTGCTCGCGCTTTTCCTTTTCTCCCTTGATAATTCCCTCCCGCGCGCGTTTACTCCGAGGCCCACCCGAGGTCATCACCATATTGTTATTTTTCAGGTTTGGCTCCCTTTAAGCGCGCTTCCCACTCCTGCTTAAATGTCTTGATCGTCTTTCTATTCACCAGCTTCTCGTAAGTAGCTTTCACTTCAGCGGCCAACTTCTTGACCCATTCATCGTCGCGGAGTTTGTCGCGATAGTCGAAATCCTCTTTATACCCACCCACCTCCGCATTCACATCGGCGATAACATCACCGATCATCGTCGCGATGACCTCCCTAAACAAAGTCCTGTGACGCTGATCAAACACGAACTTGTCAGGCATCTGAATGGCCATTCGGCCGAATTCGTCTGTCTCCAGCAATTGCCGCAAAATATACAGTATTAGGTATCGGGTAAGAGCATATTTGGCAAACAACCCATTTTCGATCTTCGGTAGCTGCCTTTGAATTTCTTCCATAATCACTTGCAAAAAAACGATCCTATGCGCGGTTACTTCCGGCCGACCGAAAAGGTCCGAATATTTGTCTTCAAACACCTGGTATTTGCGATGAGTGGCCCACGGCTCCTCAAGATCGAATGCCATCAAATATAGGCCAGCATCCTCATTAGTAATTTTGTTACCACCTGATTTCTCGCCCTGCTTGATTTCGAACGAGTAGTCCCCTTTGTATTTGCTCTTGAATTCATTCTGAAGCCTGATTTGGAGCTGATTGTTCGACTTCGAGTCACGCGGTTTCGGCGGATTCTGATTGTTAGAATATTCGGTTATCTGAGCCGCCAGGCTTGAGGCCGGATCCATCTTAATGATCTTTGTCAAAATGCGAAGATCGCCGGTAATCTTGTCGGTGTTGTTGTGCAAAGCGGTCAGGCTTTGGCATCCGTTAACAACAAAATAGTCTTCAATCTCGATTGACTGCGCATCGGATTTGACGTGACCTGCAATTATCGTAATTCCGTTGTGAAAGAGCGGAAACAGTTTGTGCCACTCTGCTTTCTCGATGGTTCTGACAATATCTTTGTTCACGTGGGTGCGACCCAACGGACCTCTGACATTGTACATAAAAAGCGACTGATCAGCGATACCGCTCAGCTTGACCAACTCAGTAGCGCGCACCGGCGCAATAAGAGCCCTAGTGTCCTTGTCCACGATGTATTCGGATGCGACAAAGCCGGCGATGTCGAAGGCCGCCGGGCTGTGAATTGGTTTATCTCGTTCGCTGGAAATGAAACTCTCATCGAGAGCAGAGGCCCCAACAAATAAAATGTGAGGAACTCCCTTTAGGTACGCCGATCCGTTAGCGTCAATTTCACTGTTTGCGACAAACTCGCCACGGAGTTCATGCGTTGAAATCTTGTTTACAAGGTCAAGCCGCTTAGCGAGTGCTGCGACTTGAGCAGCCCCAGCCGATTTGATCAGATTTTCAATCTTCTCTGGCGTCTCAAATTGGGCAATCGTGCCCGCAAATTCACGCAGCGCCTTATCGCCGATCGCAGCTTTCTTTCCTTGTAGGATTTTGGACTGAAAAATGGTGATGGTCTGGTCACTGTCGTTTACGTATATGCCATCTACCCCCTTGTCGCCCGGCTGGTCACACACAAGATCGACTGCATCATCGGTATCGAGCCGGTAGTAATTCCCTAAATACCAAATTAAGAATGAACCGCTCTCCGTGCGTTTGGGATCAATGTGCTCGGGAAAAAGTTCCAAAATTTTTGGATAGGAAAAATCGAGCATCTTTGCTCCCTCCGCGTTGGCAGGCTGCACTTCCAATGCTTCAGTAACCTCGGCTTCCCGCGCGGAGGCCTGTTCGCGGATGACCGGTTCACGTTGGCCCACAAATTTTGGATGAGAATTGAATCCGTTTTGGCCGGCAGCGCCGAGACGCTCTAGAGCCTCGGCAATTTTGCCTTTGCGAACCTGCGCTTCCTCGCGCTTTTCCTTTTCTTCCTCGACCACATCTTCCGGGGCCCGCGCCACGAAATTGGGATTCCCGAGCTTGGCATCGACCCGGGCGATGTCCGCGTCGACCTTGGCCATTTCCTTGGCGAGTCGGGCGCCTTCGGCGGCGAGATCGATCACGCCCTGAAGTTGGAGTGCGACAATCTCGCCGCCGACAACCATTTGAACTGAACCAGGTCTCACCCTATCGGTGAATACGCTTCCTGAAATCCTCGCAAGACGGTTAAATGTGCTATCCCAAACTTGTGCCCTTTTTCGCGTCGCGTCCGACGGATTTATGAATTCGATTTGAACGAGCGAACTGGAGGGCACATTCATTTCTGTCCGAACGGATCGAACAGTACTCACAAGCTCGATTAGCCAGCCCAACTCTTCGTGCGCCTCCGGGAAATTAGGCTGCTCACTCGGCCATGCCGCGAGAGCAAGCGTTGGCTCCCGACGGTTTGTCTCCGCAACCCGCCAAAGCTCCTCTGTTATAAAGGGCATAAAAGGATGCAAGATTTTTAGAATTTCGTCGCGAACGTACGCGACTGTTGCGCGCGTCTCGCGTTTTGCCTCGTTGTCGATCCCAACGAAGATGGGCTTAACAAGCTCCAAATACCAATCGCAATAAAGATTCCAAACAAACTGATAAGCGACATTTGCGGCATCGTTGAACCGGTAATCGGCCAAAGCAATCTCAACTCTACCGAGCGCGTCACCAAGCTGGTTGACAATCCACCGATTGACCAACCCTTTCACCGACGACGGGTCAAACTCCGCGACCCCGACGCATTCATTCATCTCGGCAAAGCGGGCCGCGTTCCAGAGTTTGGTCGCAAAGTTGCGGTAACCGGCGACGCGTTCCGAAGACAATTTGATATCGCGCCCCGGCGCCGCCATGGCGGCGAGCGTGAAGCGAAGCGCGTCGGCGCCGTATTCGTCGATGACTTCCAGCGGATCGATGACGTTGCCCTTAGACTTCGACATCTTGGCGCCGGTGGCGTCGCGCACCAGTGCGTGGATGTAGACCGTGGGGAACGGCGCCTGCTTCATGAAGTGCAGCCCCATCATCATCATCCGGGCGACCCAGAAGAAGATGATGTCAAAGCCGGTGACCAGAACGCTGGTTGGATAGTAACGCTTCAACTCTGGCGTCTCGTCGGGCCAGCCCAGCGTCGAGAACGGCCATAGTGCCGAAGAGAACCAAGTATCGAGTACATCCTCGTCACGCCAGATCGGCTCCCAGCGCGGCAAGCCGCGCACCAATTCGTCGTCGATGATCTTTTGAAAGATTGGATCAAGTTCACCGGACGGCGGTTTGCTCAAAACTCTAACATCACATCCATATCTCTGACGCGCTAACTCGATAGCCTCCGCTTCAGAAGCTGCTACGAATACCTCCGGATCTGCCCGTATGTCCCGGTTATCGGGATCATCCAGCGCCTGCGCCCAACTCTGGTGTCCAACAAACTTTCGCCCATACCAGGCGGGAATCTGATGACCCCACCAGATTTGCCGAGAAATACACCAGGGCTGGATGTTCTCCATCCAATTGAAGAACGTCGCTTCCCATTGTGTTGGCACGAACACGGTGCGGCCCGCGCGCACCGCTTCGATCGCCGGTTGCGCGAGCGTCTTGGCGTCGACATACCACTGGTTGGTGAGATAAGGCTCGACGATCTCGCCTGAACGGTCGCCATGCGGGACGGCGTGGGTCGTTTGTTCGACCCTTTCAAGGAGACCGCGTGCCTCCAGTAAACGGACGATGCGCTTTCGAGCCTCGAAACGATCCAACCCATCCAGCGCAAGTACATCATTGCTATCCTGACTTGCTTGTGAGCCCAGCGTCAACGGGCCGGCAGAACGCATGCCGTCTAAAAACGCAATGTTGCCTTGCAGCTGAATACGACCTTCAAAATCGAGCACGTTAACAAGCGGTAACTTGTGCCGTTTGCCGACTTCGAAGTCGTTGAAGTCGTGCGCCGGCGTGATCTTCACTGCGCCCGAGCCTTTCTCCGGATCGGCGTAGTCGTCGGCGATGATCGGGATGCGGCGACCAACCAGGGGCAGGATTACGGTCTTGCCAATGAGGTGCTTCAAACGCTCATTCTGCGGATGAATGGCAACGCCGGTATCGCCGAGCATCGTTTCAGGGCGCGTCGTCGCCACCACGACAAACTCGTCGCTGCCTTCGACCGGGTACTTGATGTACCAGAGCGAGCCCTTGGTCTCGACCTGTTGCACTTCCAGATCGGAGATCGCGGTCTTGAGCTTCGGGTCCCAATTGACCAGCCGCTTGTCCTTGTAGATGAGGCCGGCGCGATAAAGCTCCACGAACACTTTCGCCACGGCGCGCGACAGGCCTTCGTCCATGGTGAAGCGCTCGCGCGACCAGTCGCACGA
>JBAUGC010000513.1:0-2806 GCA_049679485.1 Xanthobacteraceae bacterium | reverse complement strand
CGGCCGGCGTATTGAACCTGGTGTTCGGCGTACCGGCGGAAGTGTCCGAATATCTCCTCGCCAAGGATGCGGTCCGCAAAATTTCCTTCACCGGCTCGATTCCGGTCGGCAAGCATCTCGCCGCGCTAGCTGCCAAGGGCATGAAGCGCACCACCATGGAGCTCGGCGGTCATTCGCCGGTCGTGGTGTTTGCCGACGCCGATCCGGAAAAGGCGGCCGACACCATCGCCGCCTTTAAGTATCGCAACGCCGGGCAGGTGTGCATTTCGCCGACGCGCTTCTACATACAGGAAGATGTCTATCCGCGCTTCCTCAAGCGGTTCACCGAATACGCCAACGGCATCAAGCTCGGCGACGGCATGGAAAAGGGCATCACCATGGGGCCGATGGCGAATGCACGCCGTATCGACGCCATGGAAAGTTTCGTCAATGACGCCAAACACCGCGGCGGCAAGATCGAAACCGGCGGCAAGCGCCGCGGCAACCAGGGCTACTTTTTCGAGCCGACGGTGATTACCGAAGTGCCGGATGACTCCAAAATCATGACGCAGGAGCCGTTCGGTCCGGTCGCGCCGGTCGTCACGTTCAAGACTTTCGACGAAGTGGTCGAGCGCGCCAACTCGCTGGAATTCGGACTTGCCGCTTACGCCTTCACCACATCCAACGCCACCGCGGCCGCGATCGGCGATGCACTGGAGTCCGGCATGGTCGGCGTCAATTCGGTGGCGATCTCGACGCCGGAGACGCCGTTCGGCGGCGTCAAAGAAAGCGGTCACGGCAGCGAAGGCGGCGTCGAGGGCTTGGGCGCTTATCTCGTCACCAAGTTCATCTCGCAGGGCTGAGGCGAAAGCCGCCAACGATTGCGACGACGGCAACCGCCGGGACCTAAAAGTCCCGGCGGTTTTTAATTGATTGCAACAAATTCCGCTCGGAGTTCGCCACGTTTCGAACGCGAATGTGTTGCTCGTGCGGCAGCAACGGCAGCACGCCGTTAACCGCAATCGGAAGTTCCGGAGAACGCCAGTAGGAACGAATAGCGACGACGACGATTATAGAGCCGTGGCGGGGTTGGAAGCGGTCGTCGATGGATATTCTAGCCGCCATGTTCGCTTACCTCGTCTGCATCGCCGGGCTCCTCACCGGACTGGTGATGTCATTCGTGGTTTTCTTTTCCGCTCCCGGAGAATTCTCGGCGCCGCCCACCAACGCCATAGCGATGGTGGCAACACCCAGCCAAAGCCCAAATAACGGCTCGCCGGCGTCCGCTTCGTCAGCCCGGACGATGGCCAAGATCCGCCGAGCGGAGGGGCAAATCGCCGCCGCCGGCGCAACGCCTGCGGCTGACTCCCCGGTAGCCATCGACGCCCGGCAAAAGCCGCTGTTCTCGCAAGCCCATTTCCGCCGGCTGGCCGAAAAGGAACGCGCCAAGCAACTGGCCTATCGGGAGCGTTCGAGCTTCGAGACCCGGTTCCTGCATTTTGACGATTGATTGCCGGCGATCTGATCCGCGTCGATCATTACGCGTAAGAACGCTCCAGAAAACTGACCGCGTCGTCGGCGAGAACCTTCGGGTCGCGTTCGCCGCGTTGCGCATTCTCAATGATGCGCTTGGCGAGGAGCTCCTGCGCCGCCCGCTGATAGGCTGGCGAGGCGAGCGTGCTGCCTGACTGCTCGACCCTCTTCCATGCGGTTTCGTAAACCGAAACCAGGAATTCAACCGTTTCCGGCTCGAACGCCGACTGCGCCAAAAGGGGAATTATCGACATGACACGGTTCCGTGTTTGCAATTCATTCTATCAACTGGCGAGGAAGAGATTCGATACATTTGAGCGGTCGAGCACCGCTCCCGCGGTGTTGCCGAAGTGCAGCGTATCACCGGGCCGCCGGCTTACGCCAAGCACGATGAGCTCATAGCCATGCTTCGATTCATCGAGGATCGCCTTGTCGGGCGCCACATTGGCGCGGGTCTTCATGCGTAAATCGACTTCATAACGCTCGGCCAAAGCGCGGATATCCTTGAAGACGGCTTGTTCATTGCGCCGGGTGGCCTGCCGACGCCGCCCGGCCTTTCCGTCCCCGGCGTTCGTGCTCGCGCGCGTGACATAGAGCGCCGTCACATTCGCGCCGGTAGCCCGCGCCAAAGCAAGCCCGACTTCCACGCCACGGCGAGATACCTCAGTGCCGTTCACCGGGATCAGAATTCGGCTAAGCCGGTCCGACGGACGATCTTTATGGCGATGCGAGTCCACGACGGCGAGCGGGCCGTCGAAGCCGTCGGCGATGCGGGAGACGTCCTTGCTGAATCCGCCATTGGGATCGCGGGCTTTGGCGACGCCGATGACCAGAAGGTCGTAGCCCTTGCGCGCCTCGCTGGCGACCGCTTCGGAATCATTCGATTCCTGTTGCCGGGTGGTGACCTCGACGCGCCCGGGCTTCTCCTCGTTCGGGTGCGCTTCAAGCGTCGTCGCGGCCTCGGCGGCCTGTTCGACCTGCTGTTTCGAATCTCCGCCATTCGATTTCTCGGCAGCGGTTTTCTTGTCGGAAGAACTCTTGTCCGGCTTGGCCGCGGGTTTTTCCTGCTCGGTATCCCGCTTCCCCGCTTTCTTGTCGCGTCCGCCCTCGCTCAGATCGAGGATCGTAGTCGGCTTGCCGCCGGAGCCGGCGACGGCGCCGACCAGCTGCGCCGCCAATTTGCCGTTGGCGCTGCCGTCGGCGGCAAGCAGGAGCCGTTCCAGATTGATGACGAAGCCCTTGGCGTCGAGCGCCTCGCGCTCGAGCCGCAGCCGTTCCTTTTTGCGCAGCGGCA
>JBAUGC010000512.1:0-2895 GCA_049679485.1 Xanthobacteraceae bacterium | reverse complement strand
GCGATCTACACGCGCGCACCGCAGCCGGCCGGACGCGGATTGGAGCTCCGGCCGAGCCCGATCGCCGTCGAAGCGGAGCGGTTCGGGCTGCCGGTCTTCAGCCCGAAAACGCTAAAGGCGACACAAGCCGAAGCGACGATCCGCGCTCACGGCGCTGATGCGGCTGTGGTGGTTGCTTACGGGCTGATCCTGCCGAAACCGATTCTCGACGCTTTTCCGCTCGGCTGCTTCAATCTGCACGCCTCGCTGCTGCCACGCTGGCGCGGCGCCGCGCCCCTCCAGCGGGCGATCATCGCCGGCGACCACGAGACCGGCGTGATGGTGATGAAAATGGAGGAAAGTCTCGATACCGGCCCGGTGGCGATGGCGGAACGAATTGCTATCGCGCCGGACGCGACCGCGGGCGATATGCACGACAAGCTGGCGCGGCTCGGCGCCGACCTCATGCTGCGCGCGCTCGCGGCGCTGGAGAAGGGTGCGCTGCGACTCACTCCACAAGCGGACAACGGCGTGACTTACGCCAGCAAGATCGACAAGCACGAAACGCGAATCGACTGGACCAAGCCGTGGCAGCGGGTTCATGACCATTGCCGCGGGCTGTCGCCGTTTCCCGGCGCCTGGTGCGAGTTTACCGGCAGCGGCGGCGCCGGCCGCGTCAAGGTGTTGCGTACGACCAAGGGTGACGGACACGGCAGGCCCGGAGAAGTGCTCGACGAGCGTTTGACCGTCGCCTGCGGCGAAGGCGCAGTGCGCCTGATCGAATTGCAGCGCGCCGGCCGCCAGCCGATGCCGGCAGCAGAGTTTTTGCGCGGGACGCCAATCGGGCGCGAATGCGTGTTGGCGTGATGCGCCGGGCGTTCCCGCCGAGGTGACGCGATCATGCCGCGCTACAAGCTCACCATCGAATACGACGGCACGCCGTTCGTCGGCTGGCAGGTGCAGAATAACGGCGTCTCGGTCCAGGGTGCGATCACCGAGGCGATCGCGGCATTTACCGGCGAACGCGCCGTACTCCAGGGCGCAGGCCGCACCGATGCCGGCGTGCACGCGCTCGGTCAAGTCGCGCACGTCGATCTGGCCAAGGATTGGGACATCGACAATGTACGCGACGCAATCAACTTTCATCTCCGTCCACAGCCGATCGCGGTGCTTGAGGCGGAACGCGTGCCCGACAGCTTCGAAGCGCGCTTCTCGGCGACCAAGCGGCATTATCTCTATCGCATCGTCAACCGGCGTGCCGATCTCGTACTTAACCTTAACCGCACCTGGCGCGTGCCGCGGCCGCTCGATAGCGGAGCGATGCACACGGCAGCGCAACGGCTGGTCGGCCGGTACGATTTCACCACCTTCCGCGCCACCGAATGCCAGGCCAAGTCGCCGGTGAAGACGCTCGACCGTCTCGACGTCGCGCGCGAGGGTGACGAGGTGCGGATTACGACCGCGGCGCGCTCATTCCTGCACCATCAGGTGCGCTCGATGGTTGGCTCGCTGGTTCATGTCGGCGAAGGCAAGTGGGGTGCCGAAGATCTTGCCACAGCGCTGGCCGCCCGCGATCGCACCGCCTGCGGCCAGGTCGCCCCACCGCACGGACTTTATCTGGTGCGGGTGGAGTATTGAGACGCGGTCATCCGAAATACTTCTCGATGATCCGCCGGTAGATTGCCGTCAGGGTCGCGAGGTCCGCGACCGGAGCGCATTCGTCGACCTGATGCATGGTCTGCCCAACCAGGCCGAATTCGAGCACCGAGCAGTATTTTGTAATAAAGCGCGCGTCCGAAGTGCCCCCCGAAGTCGAGAGCTTTGGTTTGCGGCCCGTGACCTCGGCAATGGCGGCGATGGCGAGATCGGTGAACGGTCCAGGCTTGGTGAGAAACACTTCAGCATGCGAAGGCTGCCACTCGAAGGCATAGTGCACGCGGCCGGCGGCTGCAGTCTGCGCGCGCCGCTCAATCAGCGTCTTAAGCGCGACGGGGCTGTGGCAGTCGTTGTAGCGGATGTTGAAGCGCGCCCGCGCCTGTCCGGGAATCAGATTGACGGTTTCGTTGCCGACATCGACCGAGGTGAATTCGAGATGCGACGGATCGAAATGAGCGCTGCCTTCATCGAGCGGCGCCTGCAGCGCGGCAATCAGCGTGACGAGCCCGCGGATCGGGTTGTCGGCGCGGTGGGGATAGGCGACGTGACCTTGACGGCCGCTGACGATTAGCGTGCCGCTGAGCGAGCCGCGCCGGCCCGCCTTGATGGTGTCGCCGAGAACCTCGACGTTGCTCGGCTCGCCGAGGATGCAGTGATCGAAGCTTTCGCCGTGTTCGGCCGCCCATCGCAACAGCTTGATCGTGCCGTTGACCGCGATACCCTCTTCATCGCCGGTGATCAGAAGCGAAATTGAACCGTGCTTCGGCTTGCCGCCGCCGGCGCTGAGATGGTCAAGCGCCGCGGCGACGAAGCAGGCGATGCCGCCCTTCATATCGACGGCACCGCGGCCGTAGAGCTTGTCGCCGGCCAACTCACCGGCAAAAGGCGGATGATGCCAGGCGGCTTCATCGCCCGGCGGCACGACGTCGGTATGGCCGGCGAACATCAGATTGGGTTTTTCGCTGCCGATGCGCGCGTACAGGTTTTCGACCGGCGTTGTACCTGGCTCGGCGAAGGTCATGCGATGAATGGTAAAGCCCGCTTGCGCCAACACGCCCTGCAGATAGCCGAGGGCGCCGCCCTCCTGCGGGGTGACCGAGCGGCATCGAATAAGATCGCGCGCGATGGCGACGGGATCGGCAGGCATGGTCGCTAAACCTTAGCCAGCGGATCGGGGCCATTCTGGTTCGGGCCCACCGTGCCTCTGCGAAAACCAAGCTCGATAAGCAACGCAAGGCCAAACACGGTGAACGGCACCGC
>JBAUGC010000511.1:0-8215 GCA_049679485.1 Xanthobacteraceae bacterium | reverse complement strand
ACCGATCGGCGACCACCGCGTTGGCTCGGCGCCAAGATGTGCGAGCTTGGCCAAGGTTTCGTCGCGCTCGCCCTTGAGCGTGTTGGCGCGCAGATCGAGCGGCGCGCGGCTTGCAAGCGCGGCCCCTTCGGCGGCCCGTTCGTCGCCGAACACCCCCGCTAAATGCGGGTCGAGCCATTGCGGATAATCGCCCAGGACTGACGCCGGCGCATCGGCAAGCGCCGTGCCGACGAGTGCCGCCCGCTCACCGTCTGTCAAAGGTTCAGGCGCAAAGCGCGTCCCGTTGCACAACGCCGAAATTTGCTCGACATCGAGACCGCGCTCGCGATGCAGCATCCCAATCAGCACGGCGCGCGGCGTCTCCTCTCCCATGAGCCACGCCGACGACGATCTGCGCCGCAACGCATCGTAGACAAGGCCGGCAATCGCAGCGCGGTCCGACGATCCGGCGAACCGATGCGCGAGCCCCCAATCCTTGAGGACGTCGGCAGCCGGGCGCCGCCGCGTCTCAATGTCGGCAGTGACCTCAATCGCAGCCGAAACGCGGGCGGCGGGCGTCATGCGGACACCCCGCGGACGGTCCGACTCATTTCATCGTATGAGAGCGCGGACGCCGGCCGGCATGACGTCACAGGATGCCGCCGCTGAGAACCTCGACGAGGTAGATGACCCACATCGCCATGAGCACCACAGCGCCGACCGAGTAGAACGCACCGCGCAGCCGCACCTTATTGTTGGTCACGTGCACGTAAGCTTGCAGCAGTCGGCAGATCACGAAAATCCACGCCAGCACGACAAAGGCGTATCCGGCGTGGCGGGTGACCCATTCGAGGATGGTGAGAGTGTAGAACAGGACCGGCAGTTCGAACTGGTTGGAAAACGAATACGCGGCCTGCATCGCGGGCTTCGGCCAGTTCGGCTCGCGTAACGAAATGTCAGCCGATTTGACCGTTCCCGTCCGATACGCCGCACTGCGAAGCGCGCCCATCCGGAGCATGAGCACGAAGGTCAGAATGACCTCGACGAACAGGGGCAACAGTACGGCTTGCAGCGACATCGGCGCGGAACCCCCAGGTTAATGGTCAATCGTCTTATCACCGCGCCGGAGCGGCGGCCAACGCGTCATGTCACGTGACGGTCACAGCTTTACGCTGATCGCCGTTTCGCCGTCCTCATCAATCAGCGCGCTGCGCCAAGATTTGCCTTCGAACAACGCCTTGGACACTGCGTCGGCGGTGCCGCCATGGTTCAGGTTGGCGGTAATCAGGGTGCCGCCGGTCCGCAGCAACTTGCGCAACGCCGTATGCAACGCCGGGACCGGCGTGTGACCATCAAAGAACGCGAGATCGTAACCGGCATCGAGCGTCGGCAGCACCGAAGCGAAATCACCTTCGTGCACGGTAATGCGATGATCGAGCGCGGCCGCCGCGATATTGTCACGGGCAAGCGCGACGTGGTCCGGGTCGCGTTCGACAGTATCGACTGTCGAGTTTGGCGCGCCATAGGCGAACGACAATGCCGTGTAGCCGAGTGCCGTGCCCAGCTCCAGAATGCGCCGCGCCTGGACCGCGCCCGCGAGCGTGCTCAACAGCGGACCATTGTCGTAAGGGTGAGCACCGCAGCCGTGCCGCGCGCGATGCTGTTCTGTGGCCTTGCGGACATGCGCAAATGGGTCGTGGGCGGACCTTTTCATGCGTACTCACTCGCGGCTCGGATAATTCGGGCTCTCGCGGGTGATCGTGACATCGTGAACGTGGCTCTCGCGCAGACCCGCGCCGGAAATACGCATGAACTCCGCCTTCTCGTGCAGCTCGGCGAGGTCCTTGGCGCCGACGTAACCCATGGCCGCGCGCAAACCGCCGACGAGCTGATGCAGAACGTTGGCGACCGGCCCTTTGTACGGCACCTGGCCTTCCACGCCTTCCGGCACGAGCTTGAGCGTGTCCTTGATCTCCTGCTGGAAATAGCGGTCCGCCGAGCCTCGGGCCATGCCGCCCACCGAACCCCTGCCGCGATAGGTCTTGTAGGAGCGGCCCTGATAAAGAAACACCTCGCCCGGCGTCTCGTCGGTGCCGGCAAGGAGCGAGCCGACCATGGCGCAATCGGCGCCGGCCGCCATCGCCTTGGCGAGATCGCCGGAATATTTGATGCCGCCGTCGGCGATCACCGGCGTGTCGGTTCGGTTCGCCGCCTCAACCGCGTCCACGATCGCCGTGAGCTGCGGCACGCCGACGCCGGCGATCATCCGCGTGGTGCAGATCGAGCCCGGTCCGATCCCGACCTTGATGGAGTCGGCTCCTGCATCGACCAGCGCCTTGGCGCCCTCGGCGGTGGCGATGTTGCCGGCCACCACCTGCACGGCGTTCGACAGGCGCTTGATGCGGGTGACGGTATCCAGCACGCGCCTTGAATGACCGTGCGCGGTATCGACGACAACGAGATCGACGCCGGCGTCGATCAGCGCCTCACTGCGGGCGTAACCCGCCTCGCCGACGCTGGTGGCGGCGGCGACGCGGAGCCGGCCCTGTTCGTCTTTGCAGGCATTGGGATTAGCCACCGCCTTCTCGATGTCTTTCACGGTGACCAGACCGACGCAACGGTAGTCGGCATCGACGACCAGAAGCTTTTCGATCCGGTGCTGATGCAGCAAGCGCTTGGCTTCGTCCTGGCCGACGCCCTCGCGCACCGTGATGAGCGCGTCCTTCGTCATCAGTTCCGATATTTTTTGCCGCCGGTCGGTAGCAAAGCGCACATCGCGATTGGTGAGGATGCCGACGAGCTTGCCGGCCCGGCCATTGCCGCCGCCTTCGACGACGGGGATGCCGGAGATATGATTCTCCTGCATCAGTGCCAGCGCGTCAGCGAGCGTCGCGTCGGGATGGATGGTGACCGGATTGACCACCATGCCTGATTCGAATTTCTTGACCTGCCGCACCTGCGCCGCCTGCACGGCCGGCTCCAGATTGCGGTGAATGACGCCGATGCCGCCCGCCTGTGCCATCGCAATCGCCATGTGCGCTTCCGTCACCGTATCCATGGCGGAGGCTACGATCGGGATGTTGAGCGAAATGCCGCGGGTAATTCGCGAGCGGATATCCACCTCGGAGGGCAGGACATCCGAAAGGCCTGGCTTGATGAGCACATCGTCGAAGGTCAACCCTTCGCGTGGATTGCTCTGGTGACCGTTCTGCTGACTAGTTTTGGGCATCGCCAACTCGCTTGCGCCCGCGCGACTGCCGCGGGCTTGCTGGGGCGGGAACATCGAAAGACCGTATCGATGGATGACGGCCTGCGCGGCGCAATCGCCCCACCGGCCTACTCATCCACTCCGACGGCCCGCTTTTGGGTTGGCGGCGGGTCCTAGCACGTCCGCACCCGGATTGATAGATGGTGCTGGACAGCTTTGCCGACCAGTGCACAGCAGAGTAGATTGGGTGGAGCCGAGTCGGGAGCAATGCGAATAAAATCGAGCCGTTTTGCCCACCGCGCATCGGGCGGAACCATGACGCCGCGTAGATTGCCCGCTCGTTCGACCGCATTGATGGCTATGGCTTTCGCTGTGCCGCTTGCGTTCCTGCAGGCCGCGCATGCGCAAGATGCAACGGACGAGCGCCGCTGTACCGGCCAATTGCGCGCGAGCAACGAAGAGCGGATCGCGTCGTGCACGGCGCTGATCAATTCCGGCCGCTATCAGTCGCCTAATCTTGCGATCCTACACCATAACCGGGGCATGGTGATGCGGGCCAAGAGCGACCTCCCTGGCGCGCTCAATGATTTCACCGAAGCGATCAAACTCAATCCGGACTACGGGCGCGCTTATGCGGATCGCGGTGCCGTGCGCCTTGCCCAGCACGATCTCGACGGCGCCATCGAAGACCTCGGCGCGGCGATCAAGCTTGACGCCAATGACGCCGGCGCCTTCATGATGCGCGGCAATGTGTACGACGAGAAGGCGGATTTCGACCGCGCCATCGCCGATTACAACGAGGCGATCCGGTTGTCGCCGAATTACGCCGCGGCCTACTTCAATCGCGGCCTCGCCTATCGCCGCAAGCACGACTTCGATCACGCCATCGCCGACTACGATCAGGCGGTCAGGCTCGATCCTAAAAATGCTTCGGTGCTGAACAATCGCGGCATCGTCTGGTTCGAAAAGGGTGACTTCGATCACGCCATCGCTGACTACAACCAGGCGATCAAGCTCGATGCCAATTTCGCCGCCGCCTACAACAATCGCGGCGACGCCTGGCGCGGCAAGGGCGACTTGGTGCATGCGCTGGCCGATTTCGATCGCGCCATCCAGTTGTCGCCGCAATTCGCGCTGGCCTACGACAATCGCGGCCTGGTCTACTATCAGAAGAAGGATTACCAGCACGCCATATCCGACTTTGACGCCGCGATCCGCTTTGATCCTACCAACGCCGACGCCTTCAGCAACCGCGGCAATGCTCGCGACGACAAGGGCGATCGCAACGCCGCCATCGCCGACTACAACGAAGCGATCCGGCTCGATCCCAAGAATGCGCGCATCTATTACGACCGCGGCATCGCCTACCGCCGCGACGGCGACCTCGACCGTGCCATCGCTGATCTAAGCAAGGCGATCGAGCTCAACCCGCAACATGCCGGCGCCTACAACGAGCGCGGTTATGCCTACTATCAGCGGCACGATTTCGAGCACGCCATCGCCGACTATGACGAGGCGATCAAGCTCAATCCGAAATTTGGCGTCGCCTACAACAATCGCGGCAACGCGCTTGACGACAAGGGCGATCCGGGCCGCGCCATCGCCGACTATAATGAGGCTTTGCGGGTCGATCCGAACTACGCCGTGGCGCTCTACAATCGCGCCATCGCCTGGCGACGCAAAGGCGATCTTGATCACGCGATTGCCGACTATGACCAAGCGATCAAACTCAATCCGACGGCCGCGGCTTACAACAACCGCGGCAGCGCTTTCCTTGCCAGAGGCGAGAGCGAGCGGGCCATTGCCGATCTCGATCAGGCCATCAAGCTCGATCCGCGCTCGGCCGACGCCTACATCAATCGCGGCAACGCCAAGCGCGAAAAGCTGGCGCTCGCCGAAGCCGTAACCGATTACACGCGCGCCATCGAGCTGTCACCAAACGCGGCGCTGGCGTACTACAATCGCGCCTGGGCTCATTACCTCGCCGGCGACGCGGTGCCCGCGCTGGCCGATGCCGACAAAGCCATCACGCTCAATCCCCGCTCGGCGAGCGCCTTTTCGACGCGCGGACTCATTCGCGAGCGGCTCGCCGACAATCCCGGCGCGATCGCCGATTTCCGCAAAGCTCTTGAGATCGATCCTTCGTTTCAGCAGCCAGCCGAAGGTCTGCAACGGCTCAAAGCCGCCCCCGCACCGAGCCGCTGATCCTTGAGCGCACCGTCGAGCTCGTACGACCGGATCGTGCCGCTCATTGTCGCGGTGGCGTTGTTCATGGAGAACATGGACTCCACCGTGATCGCGACCTCACTGCCGGCGATCGCACGCGCGCTTGGCACCAACCCGCTGGCGCTCAAGCTCGCGGTCACCTCCTACCTGCTGGCGCTGGCGATCTGCATTCCGGCAAGCGGCTGGACCGCCGACCGCTTCGGCGCCCGCAACGTCTTTCGCCTCGCCATCGGGGTGTTCGTGCTCGGCTCGATCGGCTGCGCGCTGTCACGTTCGCTCGACGAATTCGTGCTGGCGCGGATCATCCAGGGCATGGGCGGCGCGATGATGACGCCAGTCGGCCGACTGATCGTCGTGCGCAGCATCGACAAACGGCTTCTGGTCAGCGCCATGGCGCTCGTAACCACGCCCGCTCTGATCGGCCCGATTGCCGGCCCGCCCCTGGGCGGCTTCATCACAACTTACGCATCGTGGCACTGGATCTTTCTTATCAATGTTCCGATCGGCCTGGTCGGGATGGTGATGGCGACGCGCTACATCCCCGATTTGCATGGCGAACCGCCGGGGCCGTTCGACTATGTCGGGTTCGTTCTGTCCGGCCTCGGCATTGGCGGGCTCGCCTTCGGGCTCTCAGTCCTCGGGCTCGAGTTCCTGCCGTCCTGGATCGTTGCAGCGCTGCTCGGTGGAGGAGCCGCGGCGACGATCGCGTACATCTTCTACGCCAGGCACAAAGCCGATCCGATCCTTGACCTCAGCCTTTTCAAGTTTCCAACATTTCGCGCCAGCATTTTCGGTGGCTTCATGTTCCGCATCGGGATCGGCGCCCTGCCCTTTCTGCTGCCGCTCCTGTTGCAGATCGGATTCAGCCTTTCGCCGTTCCAGTCCGGACTGATTACGTTCACCAGCGCAGTCGGTTCCATGTTCATGAAAGCCGCCGTCGCCAGCGTGCTCCGGCGCACCGGGTATCGTCCGATACTGGTCTACAACAGTCTCCTGAGCGCCGCCTTCCTCGCCGCTTGTGCAAGCTTCCTGCCGGGAATGCCCTTCGCGGCGATGGTCGCGATCCTGCTTGCGGGCGGATTTTTCCGCTCGCTGCAATTCACCGCCATCAACACCATCGCCTATGCCGAGATCGAGCCGCGTTTGATGAGCCGCGCCACTACCCTCGTTGCCATGGGCCAGCAATTGGCACTGTCGACCGGCGTCGCCGTCGGCGCCCTCGTCGTCGAGATCATGATCGGGCTCAAGCACGGCAGCGCGATGACCGCCTATGACTTTCCGCCGGCCTTCCTCGCCGTCGGTGCCCTCACCGCAGCCGCGGCCTTAGTCTTTATGCGGCTTGCGCCCGATGCCGGCGCTGAACTCGCCGGCCGCGAGATCATTGCACAGGCAGCGCCCGATACAGCTCGGTGATCGAACAAACACCGATTGGCATTTTCATCTTTCCGATTTCGGCAACGACCACGGCACGAACCAGCGCTGCGCCAGCGTGCACAATCTGAACAGAACGAGGCTCAAGGCCACCAGTACTGCCAGGCCGGCGAACGCCTGCGGAATCTTGAAGAACGACGTTGAGAACATGATGAAAAAGCCGAGACCGTGCTCGGCCGCCACGAACTCGGCGACGACTGCGCCAATAATCGCGAGCGTGATCGAGATCTTCAAGGCGCTGAAGATGTAGGGGACTGCGAACGGCAGCCGGATATGCAGCATTTCACGTGTCCGCCCGGCGCGAAGCGACCGCGACAGCTCGATTAGTTCTTCGGGCGTCGCCATCAAGCCCGTAACCGTCGAAACGACAATCGGAAAGAACGTGATCAGAAACGTGATCACGACACGCGGTAGGTCGGAGGCGCCAAGCGTGACGACGATAATCGGCGCGACCGCGACGATCGGGGTCGACTGGATGATCACGAGGATCGGGTAAAGCGTACGCGACAGGAACCGCGAGTTGGCGAGAGCGACGGCGAGCGGGATCGAGACGGCGATGGCGACGACGTAACCCATCAGCGCCACGCGAAGCGTCGCACTGATGTTGGTCAGCCACTGCGCCGGCGTAATCTCGAATCCCGCGGCGACAATGGCGCTTGGCGACGGCAGCAGGAACGACGGGATATGGAACAGCCGGCAGGCGCCTTCCCATACGACGATGAGCGCGACGAAGGCCGCAGCAGGCGCCAGGCGATCCGCCCAGACGAGCAGCGTCGGGCCAAACGCGGCACCGCCGGCTTTCGCCTCAGGCGGCGACACGGGTAAAGAGCTGGCCGCGGATATGATTGGCGAGCGCATGGAATTTCGGCTCAGACAGGGTCACGATCGAGCGCGGGCGCGGCAGATCGACGTCGATGATTTCGCGGACCCGGCCGGGCCGCGGCGTCATCACAATGATGCGGTCGGAGAGCAACACCGCCTCGGGTATCGAATGGGTGATGAACAGAACGGTCTTCGGCCGCTCCGACCAGATGCGCAGCAGCTCGAGACTCATCTCATCGCGGGTGAGCGCGTCGAGCGCCGAGAACGGCTCGTCCATCAACAGAATATCGGGATCGAGCAGCAACGCGCGGGCGATAGCGACGCGCTGCTGCATGCCGCCGGAGAGTTCATCAACGCGCTTGGCGGCAAAATCTGAAAGTCCGACGAGTGCCAGCAGGTCACACGCCCGAAGCTTGTCCTCGGCGCTGACGCGGCCGTATTTGTGACGCAGCGGGAACGTGACATTGCCGAGCACATCGAACCACGGCAACAGCGTCGGCCGCTGGAACACAATGCCGATTTCGTCGCGCGGCTCGGTCACCTTCAGGT
>JBAUGC010000510.1:0-10522 GCA_049679485.1 Xanthobacteraceae bacterium | reverse complement strand
TCTTCAACACGGATCAAGGCTCGCAGTTCACGAGCGAGGCCTTCACCGGCGTGCTCGCCGGCAACGACATTGCGATCAGCATGGACGGCAAAGGGGCTTGGCGGGACAATGTCTTCGTCGAGCGGCTGTGGCGTAGCGTCAAATATGAGGAGGTGTATCTGAAGGCTTACGACAGCGTCAGCGAGGCGCGCAATTCGATCGGCCGCTACCTGGACTTCTACAACGGCCGGAGACCGCATTCGAGCCTTGCCGGCGCCACACCCGATCAAGCCTACTTCTTCAATGAACTGCCATTCCGCTTGGCAGCCTAACCCCGGCAGAGACCCACTTATCGAAGCGGAAAATCTGTTCAGACTACCGGGACCACCTCTCTTGCAGTCGCGAGACCGATCCCGCTCGTACCGCCGGTGATAACGACAATCTTGTTCGTGAAGCGGCCCACGCCCGTTCACCGCTTCTGGTAGGAGTGGAAAATGTAATCTTTTGACGCCACTATCGTATGGCACGCGAACCCGCAATTGACGGTTCCGGTAGCATCGGGCGTGAACGTGTCGGACGCGGGATTGTAGTCAAACACGGCGTAGGCCCATCCCTTCGTGTCCGGGAATCTCTTGGTATCCTTCTCGATTAAGAAGATGTCTTGCAAGGTGTCCGGCACGTTCACGGAAAAGGGGGCCTCCGTCATCTTTTTCAGTTTCCACTCGATCTTCGCAATCTTGGAGCCGTCGGGAAACGGCTTGCCGTTGCCGGGAACGCCAGCCTTGTACGCGTCGATCATCGCTGGATTGGCCACCATCACCTTGAGCAGGTCTTCGGTCTGACTGACGGAGACAACCTGCCAGTCTTCGTATCCCCTGAAGTCAGAGAACGCGAGGCCATCCGGCACTTGCAAAGTGTATTTGTCCTGCGCGGCAAGGGACATGCCGCCCATGGCGGCGAGCGATACCGCAGTGATCATAATCGGCCAGGATAGACTTCTCGTCATGTTCATTCCTCCACTGCGATTTTGCATTCGCTCAAACCGTGCCGGCGCGGCGCGCACCGTCTAGAACTGTCGTCAATATCCGTCCACGTCGACGATAGCTTGGGCAAAGGCCTGCGGGGCTTCCTGAGGCAGATTGTGCCCAATGCCGCCCGTGATGATCCGGTTTGCGTATTTGCCGGAGAAAAACTTGCGATAGGCCGTGTCGTCCGGATAATGCGGAGCACCATTGGCATCGCCTTCAAGGGTGATCGTCGGAACGGCGATGACCGGATTTTCGGCGAGCCTATTTTCGAAATCGTCGTATTGCGGCTCGCCTTCAGCCAGGCTCAGTCGAAAGCGATAATTATGAATCACGATGGCGACGTAGTCCGGATTGTTGAACGAAGCCGCGGTGCGATCGAACGTGGCGTCATCGAAGTCCCACTTCGGCGAAGCGATCTGCCAAATGAGCTTCCCGAAATCATGCCGGTATTTGTCGTAGCCGAGCACGCCGCGTTCAGTGGCAAAGTAATATTGGTACCACCATTGGAGCTCGGCCTTCGGCGGCAACGGCAGCTTGTTGGCTTCGCGGTTGGCGAGCAGATAACCACTTACGGAAACTAAAGCCTTGCAGCGTTCTGGCCAGAGCGCCGCGACGATGTCGGCCGTCCGCCCGCCCCAATCAAACCCTCCGAAGACCGCCTTGTCGATCTTGAGAGCATCCATTAAAGCGACCGTATCGACGGCCATCGCCGACGGTTGGCCATTGCGGGCCGCTGCATTTGAAAGAAAACGCGTCGTACCACAGCCACGCACATACGGGACTATCACCCGGTAACCCGCCGAAGCCAGCAGCGGAGCGACATCGACGTAGCTGTGAATATCGTAGGGCCAGCCCTGCAGCAGAATGACTGCAGGGCCATTGGCGGGACCGGCTTCGGCGTAGCCAACATTCAGTACGCCGGCATCGATCTGCTTTAGCGAAGCAAACGAGGTATTCGTCCCTTGCTTGATAGCAGGCAGTTTGGTCTTGCCCGGCTGTGCGCTCGCCGAACCGACCATGCCCAACTGGGCGGCGGCGATAGCCATGGCCGCAGTCCCGAAGAAGCGGCGGCGAGGATGGTCGATCTGCTCTGACGCCCTGGTCCTAGCCATGTGAGCCTCCTGGATTTGAGAATTGGTCGGGAGGTGCGAAGACGGCGCCGGGCTACGAATTGATAGAAACGGGGACTTGGGAGCGGCGCCGTTTTTGACCGACTCCGAGTGAAGCAAACCGACTGGCCCGGGCTGAGGAAGCTAAAGCTTCGTTGGGGTCGTTGTCGATAAACCTGTCAATCACATCTACGGTACCGGGCGTAGCCGACGTCCCTTGACTGAAAAGAACGGTGCGACGACTCCTGGCAGACATGAATCGCACCAACGCCTAATGGCTCGGTAGCGATTGACCCTGAGCGGTCATAAGCTGGATCGAAATCTCCTAGCGTTGCCGCAGCGCGGCCGACCATTCCATTAGAAGAGACAGCCGACTGCGGGTTCAGTTTATTGGAATTTTACGCGATGTTTTACCCGAACACCTATGGATTGCGAAGGTTCTGTGTGCGACAACGGCTAGGCTTTCGCGCCCGCCCGATGGCGTCTGGGCCCCTCATGCAGATTAAATACAGCCAGGATCACCAATACATCATCGTCGAGGACGGTGTCGGAACCGTTGGAATAACAAACCACGCTCAGGAAAAGCTTAGCGACGTGACTACTGTTGAGCTCCCGCACGTCGGCGACAAGTGCAGAAAGGCGGCGCGGTCGGCGTTGTCGAATCCGTCAAAGCTGCAAGCGACTTTTATTCTCCCGTAAGCGGCGAAATTCTTGCTGTAAACGAAGCACTGTCCGTCAAGCCCGAGCTTGTCAATGAAGACGCCGAGGGTGCCGGCTGGATCTACAAGATCAAGCTCACCAAGCCTTCCGAACTCGACACGCTCTTGGATCGGGAAGCGTATCTCGCTTTCGTACGGGAGCAAGGTTGATGCGCGAAGCATCAAACTGAGGAGATTTTATGCGATCTGACATTGTTCCGGGAACCATTTTCCCAGACTTCGAACTTTCCGACCACACGGCGAAGCGCCGGAAGCTCTCCGAGCTTCAAGGCCAGCATCCCATGGTCCTCGTCCTCAGCCGCGGCGGTTTCTGCCCCAAGGACCGCAGACAGGCTGAAGGACTTCTTGAACTCCACCGTGAGATGGAGGTTGGTTATTGCCGGCTTGTCACGATCAGTACCGACAACATCACCGAGACGAACGAATATCGTAGCGGCGTCGGCGCTCACTGGCCCTTCCTCTCGGACACGAGGCGTATCGTCCAAAAAGATCTCGACATCGTCGAATACACGGATCCCACCCACAATCCGATGATCCCCCATGTGATTGTCCTCGAGCCCGGCCTCGTCATTTATAAGATCTACAATGGCTACTGGTTCTTTGGCCGGCCCACTCTGGAAGAGCTCCGCCAGGACTTACGTGCCGTTACCAAGAAATGCCGACCGGACTGGGATATCACAACGCCCGAACTCAAGGCGGCGTGGCAGCAAGGCCGCAAGGAACTCTTCTATCCCTACGGCAAAACCTACGCCCAAACTATCGGAGAACAGGACTAGAGCTCTGCGTGAACTTCGGTCGTCGCGTTGAGCGAAGCCACATCGACGAGCGTGCGCGGGCCGTCCTTGCGGGATTCGATCTTCTTGGCGGAAATCGACTGCGTGGCGCCGGACGCTGCGTTACGCTCACACAATTCGACATGTCCACATAATGGACAAAAAGGGATCGGGACTTTACGACCCCGGCCGCCCGAGACAATTTCGGAAAACTGTTAGAGCAACGTCCGCTACCTAGTCGGGGGTGCCATGGCATGCGGGGTCGGCGCAGGATTTTGACTACTCATGTCGGCAGCTTGATCCGTCCCCCGGATCTGATCGCGCACTATCAGGCCATCGAGCGGGCTTTGGATGGCGGCCCATCGGTAGACGAGACGGCATTCGAAAATTGCGTCAGGGAATCGGTTGCCGCCGCGGTTGAGCGTCAGGCGCAACTCGGCATCGACATCGTCAGCGACGGCGAGTTCGGCAAAAGCTGGCTCTGGGCGAACTACACAATCGACCGCATATCGGGGTTGGAGCAGCGCGAGCTCTCCGGAGGCGAGAAGCCGTTTTCACCCATTCACGGCAAGGACCGGCGCGATTTCGAGGAGTTCTACGCCGAGTACGATCAGACTCGCATCTTCTTCGGCCGTGAGCGCGGGCGCACCCGGCGTTGGACCGTGACCGGACCGATCAAATATGTCGGCCACGCCGCCGTCGCCCGCGACATTGCCGGTCTCAAGCAAGCGCTCGCTACCGTCACTGTTGCCGACGCATTCATCACCGCGGTTGCTCCCGGGAGCATGTTGCCCGAGCGCGACGATAGGTATTACCGCAGCGAAGAAGAGGCGCTGTTCGCCATAGCCGAGGCGCTGCACGAGGAATATCGAGCGATCGTAGACGCGGGCTTCATCCTCCAAGTGGACGATGCCTATCTGGCGAGCTGGTATGACATGATGCTGCCGAACGGCACGCTCGCGGACTATCGCAAATGGGTCGGGATTCGCATCGCCGCGCTCAATCACGCCTTGAAAGATCTGCCGGAGCAGCGAACGCGGGTGCATATATGCTGGGGGAGCTGGAGCGGCCCCCATTCCACCGACGTGCCGTTGGACGCGATCATCGATCTGATCCTGACCATCAAAACCGGGGGCTACGTCCTCGAGGCGGCGAACGTGCGCCACGAACACGAATGGCATGTATGGGAGAACATCAAGCTGCCGGACGGGCGCTACCTGGTGCCGGGCGTCGTCAGCCACCACACCAATCTGATCGAGCATCCGCGCCTAGTGGCTGATCGCATTGTCCGCCTGGCCGGTTTGGTCGGCCGCGACAACGTGATCGCCGGCACCGACTGCGGCTTTTCGCCAGGACCGTTTCAGCGCCGCTTCCATCCCTCGATTATGTGGGCGAAGCTTGAGACACTGGTAGCCGGCGCGAAACTCGCGACCAAAGAGCTTTGGGGTGGCGCCTAGCCGTCGCGCGGGGTCGTCCGTCGCGCGACAAATGTTGCAGATCGGATTGTTCATTGTCGTCGGACGGGAAAACGATTCCCGGCAAAGATTGCGGAGTCGGATAATCCGCCTACAGGGAGGACTGGGACGTGAAGCGAAGCATCAATCGCACACTCACTACACACGCTGGTAGTCTGCCGCGTCCGGAGGACTTGATGGTGCTCTATCGGGAAGATGCTCCTGACTTGAAGTTGCTGCCGCGCCTTCAGTCGGCGATTACCGATGTGGTGAGGAGGCAAGCCGAAATCGGCATCGATATCGTCAATGACGGCGAATTCGGCAAGGCGATGCGCCGGGCGGTCGATTTCGCCGCGTGGTGGTCGTACGTGTATGACCGTCTAGCGGGATTTGAGATCAGAAAAGAAAACACCGCAAAGGGGCGAGCGGTGTATACGACCGGCAGCAAGGAGCGCAAGGAATTCGCCGAATTCTATGCCGAGGACGGCGGCATGGGGGGTTCTAGCCCTTCACCGATATTCGGTCTTATCTGCACCGGGCCGGTCAAATACATCGGGCAGCAAGCAGTCCGCCGTGATATCGATCTGCTGACCGCGGCCACCCGCGGCGTCGGGGCCGAAGAAGCATTCATTACAGCGGTATCGCCGGCGACGCTGCAGATCCTGCCAAACGAATACTATAAGAATCAGCAGGACTATACATGGGCGTTGGCGGAGGCAATTCGCGAGGAATACAAGACCATCGTCGATGCCGGATTCATCCTGCAGATTGACGATCCAGCCCTGGTTGATATCTGGGATTTGTGGTTCTCGCTGAGCGGCGACATGGCCGGCTACCGGAAGTGGGCCGAGTTTCAGGTTGAGGCGGTAAATCACTCGTTGCAGGGAATCCCCGAAGACCGCGTCCGCTTCCACATCTGCTGGGGCAGTTGGCACGGCCCGCATAGTGGGGACGTGCCGCTCAAGGAGATTGTGGATCTTTTGCTCAGGGTCAAGGCGCAAGCTTACTCAGTAGAAGCCGGCAATGTACGCCACGAGCTTGAGTGGAAGGTGTGGGAGCACATGAAGCTACCGGACAACAAGCTTCTGATTCCGGGCGTAGTCAGTCACGCCACCAACCTGATTGAACCTCCCGAACTGGTAGCCGAACGAATTATCCGCTTTGCCAAGGTCGTAGGCCGCGAAAACGTCATCGCCGGCACTGATTGCGGCCTCGGCGGACGGGTCCACCACCAGATCGCCTGGGCAAAGCTTGCTGCCTTGTCTGAGGGCGCCAAGCTTGCCAGTAAAGAACTCTGGCAGTAACGCCGCCCCATCGGGGGCGGAACTTAACCCGACGACGGGCACGGTCCTGGGCGGTGATGACGAATAGGCGGCTCGTCATCATCAGGCCAAGGTCCACGGTGGTAGCGTTCCGGGCCGATCGCTGCGGGCGAATACGCGGATCCGGTCGCGCAGCATGATTAGCCGCCCGGGATATCTCTTGATGTTCGCTCTAAAGCACGCTCGTGCGATGCAGAGGTTTTCGTATCGAGAGAGGATCTGCTCTACACCGGTACCTTCGCCGCCTTCGCGGAATAGTTCGATCAAGTATCTGCCATCCATCCGAAGGTTGTCTTAGCGCGCTCGGCGACGTCATGGGTATTGGCATTTTTGCGCGATGGCCACGCGACGACGAAGGCGAGCCAACATTGAGTAAGCGCGCAAACTGGTCGCGACCGCTGCCGGAGCCGCTTCTCATCCCCGACGTCATGGTTCTGGCAACGCTCGCCGACGTGCGGACGCTCATGCAGCATCTGCCGGCGGATCGTCGTGAGCGGCGAACGTGGCGCCAGATTGCCGCTGATATCGAAGCAGCAGCAGCCGGCGGCGATATCGAGGGTGCAGTTATCGGGCTGCGGATGGTGCTGTTTTTAGAACGCGTCGAATGCTGGCCGCAGTGATAGCGCTTCTGAGCCTACTCTGCCGCGATGAGGCGCGGTGGAAGGACTGGCCAACCACGTACATTACCTTCCGAGTGACGCTCTTGCTGTTCAGGCTCCAGCGCGCGTCTATGGTCCTCAAAGGTCTGCAAATTGGCTTCCAGAAGCCGAAGCGTTGTCTCCGCGTCCAGCGTGTCAACGCCGGCCGATCTAAGGCGTATAATTCGACCCTTCTGCCGCCATACGATCCGTCGCGCCTCTTCCACGTGAAACGCTGCTTTAGTGCGATCATCAAGCTCGGCACGCATACGCGTTAAATTCTAATTCACAAATCCTATGAATGCATTAAACGCGCCGCGCCTGTGCATAAAGTGTGGAGAACCCTCCGAAAGCGAACGCTGATTGCACTAGTACCTCTGCACAGTGATTATGACGGATTGAACTGGGCTCATAGTAGTTCGGGGGGGTGTTTTGGCTCGACGAGCACTTCGATGCTGCGGGCGATGCTCGGTTGCCGTCTGATGAAGCCCGCGCGTTCGAGGGTCAACACCATCTGCCCGCCGACCCATCATGACCCGCTCCCGCCGATGCCCGTCTCAATCCAACGGAATCATCGTTCGCGAGTCGGCTCAATGGGAGTTTTGCAACAAAATCAGCGCATAGCGGACATGGCCGGATTTTCTTCCAGCTCGCCCCGGTCGCGAATGACCCAAAGCGGGCCTCGCGGTGGCTGTCAATTTGCACTGCAACGAACGCCTGGACGCGCTTACTGGATCACTTCGTCGGCAAGCGCGAGCAGCGTCGGCGGCACGTTGACGGCAAGCGTGTGGGCGGTCTTGAGGTTAATGACCAGCTCGAACTTAGTCGGCTGCACGACCGGCAAGTCGGCAGGCCTCTCTCCCTTAAGAATCTTGCCTGTGTAGATGCCTACCTGGCGATATGTATCGGCAAGTCGGGTTCCATAACTGATCAATCCTCCGGCTGCGGGAAATTCTCGCTGTCCATAAATCGTTAGAATCGCATGGTGTGCCGCCAAACCGACTATTTGATCGCGTTGACGGGTGAAAAATGGATTTGAGCCGACAAAGAGTCCGTCGGGCCGATTTAGAGCAATCGTCTCGAAGGCCGCTTCCAACTCGTTCACTGTGACCGCATTCGCAAAACGCAGCTGTAATCAGAGTGTTTTCGACGCCGCCTGCGCGGCTTCCCTATCAAGCACAACAACTGGATCGCTTGGATCGAAGAGTGCCATGATTGTGACGGCTTTGGGAATCAGTTCGTGCAGCAGCTCCAGCCGCTTAGCAGCCGAATATGCAAACAAGGTTGCAGCCGTGAGGTCGCCGCCTGGTCGATTGGAACTCGCAACGAGTCCCTCCTTGACCGGATCGCCTCCAATGGTGGAGACAATCGGAATCGACGACGTCGCCGCTTTGGCTGCCAGTTGCCGAAACGTCCCCGCCGCTCGTGACGATCACGGCGACCTGACGTCGAATCAGGTCGGCTGCCAGCGCCGGCAACCGATCAATCTGACCCTCCGCCCAACGGTATTCGATCGCCACGTTCCGCCCTTCGACATAGCCGGCCTCACCCAGGCCATCGCGGAACGCCTGCACAAGATGTTCAACTGCGCTCGCCGACGCGCTGTTGAGGAACCCAATCACCGGCTGCGCCGGTTGCTGCGCCCGCGCAGCCAGCGGCCATGCGACTGCCACGCCGCCGAGCGTGGATATGAATTGCCGTTTTCCGATGTCGATTGCCATTAACCGTCCGGATTTGGGCTATGCCCGCCAAAATATAGTGAACGATATCACGCCCTAATCGGCAGGTCTGTGACCCACTTCACGGGGCTTCGATGCCGAAAGCGCTCGCTGTTTTTCCGCAGTGCGAAGTGACGCGATTGGCCCTTCTGTATGGACCGGCCGCGCGTTGCAAGCCGAAAGTGATGATTTGGAGAAGGGTTGGTCTTGCGCTTCTGTATCCGGCCTATTGATGGAGCGTTTGAGGGGCCTAAGGCCGAATGACTGGGCGCTCGCGCACGTAATGGCGCTCCATTTGATGCCGGTATTTTTCCATTTCGGCTCGATTGAGCTCGATCGGAGGCCGCTGATCGTCGGGAAGTAGCGGCTCATAGACCGCGTCGCCGATTTCGCGTTTGAAGCTTTCTTTGGTTTGCGTCAGCAGATCGGGGTTCTGCAGATAGTCGATCACGGAAGTCGTCAAAGCTTTGACGCCGGCGACCGCTCCTTTGTGTGCGATTGTGGTGGCAAGAGCCGCCCCTGCGCTCCAATGATGGAACGCCAGGTTCGGCACGTTTGCGGGAAACCACACGCGTGCCATCGGCACTCTCCAGGATACGTCGCCGCAGTCGTTGGAAGCAGGGATTTGCGGTGTCGGTCCATCAACCGGTGTGACGTGCGTGCGTAATCCCTTAACTGGCACACCGGCCTGTTTCTGCAGCGCCTTGGCAAAGCTCTGCTCTTCCTCCGACCAAACCGGCATACCAATCGCTTCAACATTCTTCTGGACGGTCTCGGCCATCGTTTGATTGAGGCGAACCGGCCAGACCGCCGATCTGACATTCACATCGAGTTCGCAATTCGTCATCAGGGCGGCGCCCTGAGCCACCTTCTTGCCCTGGTCAAACAGAGCCCGCGCGCCTTCCGCGGTCGGATGGCGAAAATACCACCAGATCGAAGCGCGCGACGGAATAACGTTCGGCTGCACGCCGCCGTCGGTGATCACCCGGTGCGCCGTCATTCCAGGCTGCAGGTGTTCGCGGTATTGCGCCATGCCTGAGTCCATCAGCACTGCGGCGTCGAGCGCATCCCGTGCTTTGAACGGAAACATCGCGGCGTGAGCGGACTCGCCGCGGAAGGTGAAGTCCGCCGAGACAGCGGCGCTCTGGATCACGCCGTAATCCGCCTTGAACTCATCGAGAATATGATCGTGAAAGGCGATATCGACGTCATCGAACAAGCCGTCGCGGACGAAGAACGGCCGCGACAGCAGCTGCTCTTCGGCCGGCGCCCCAAAAATCTTCAGCGTGCCGGGCAGCCGGAATTTCTCCATGGCGTAGCGAAGCGCGATCGCCGCGACCACCATGACAGCGCCGTTGACGTTGTGGCCCTCGCAGTGGCCCGGTGCGCCGGGGACGATTTCGGCCCGCTTTGCCACACCCGACTGCTGAGAATTCGTCGGGTTGGCGTCGTATTCGGTATGGATCGCAATGACCGGCGAACCCCGGCCATATGTTGCCAGGAAAGCGGTCGCAAAGCCGGAGATGCCGCGCTCAACCTTGAAGCCGTGCTCGGCCAACATCGCACCCATCAGCTCGGCGCTGCGGTATTCCTGCAAGCCGAGTTCTCCGAAATAGAACAGCGAGTCGCTTAGGCCGGCGGTCGCCGCAGCATTTCGTTCGGCGAAGTCGAGAACGAATTTTTTCTCGTAGCTGTCGAGAAGGCTGTGCATGAAAACTCCAATGAGCGGACGGCGGACTTACTCAATGGTGCCGTTTTCACTGAGACCTTTGCGGAAGGCGG
>JBAUGC010000509.1:0-7188 GCA_049679485.1 Xanthobacteraceae bacterium | reverse complement strand
GCCTCGCCATCGACAAATTGGGCGCAGCCGGTGCGGACGTGCAGCCGCTCTTTATTTCAGTCGATCCGGAACGCGATACGCAGAGCGTGCTCGCCCAATACGTCACGACATTCCATCCGCGGCTTATTGGCCTGCGCGGGACGCCGACGCAAATCCGGATAGTGGCGGATTCCTACAAGGCCTACTACGCCAAATATTCACCGCCCGACGGCGGCGTCTATCTGATCGATCACACCGGCTTCATCTATCTGATGGGTCGATTGGGAGAACATCTCGGCTTCTTCCCGCCAGGTACGTCCGCCGACCGCTTGGTCGAAATCATTCGCCAGCACTTGACGAAGCGATAGCGGCGAACAGCCTCCTCCGGCAAAGAGCGGAGGAAATCACGCCTCAGCGTCGGCGAGTTGCGGCACGGACGCGGGAGCGTCCGCCGGCTTCTTCGGCTCGAGCGCGGCCGCAACCGCCTCTTCGACCCGTTCGAGCCAGATGAACTCCATCTCCCGGCGGGCGACTTCAGGGATGTCGTCGTAGTCCCGGCGATTGCGCGCCGGCAGCATGACTCGCTTGATCCCGGCGCTGTAGGCAGCCAGGACTTTTTCCTTGATACCGCCGACCGGCAGCACAAGACCGCGCAGGCTGATCTCGCCCGTCATCGCCGTATCGCTGCGGATGGTCCGGTCGGTCATCAATGACGTCAGCGCCATGAACATGGCGACGCCCGCGCTCGGTCCGTCCTTCGGGGTGGCGCCGGCCGGCACGTGGACATGGATGTCGCTCTTCTCGAAGCGGTTGGCATCAATGCCGAGCGCCGAGGCCCCGTTTTTGACGATCGAGAGCGCGGCCTGGGCGCTTTCCTTCATCACGTCGCCGAGCTGGCCGGTGAGGATCAGCCGTCCGGAGCCGGGAATGCGGGTGGCCTCGATAAACAGGATATCGCCGCCGACCGGGGTCCAGGCAAGACCGGTCGCGACGCCGGGCACGCTGGTACGCATCGCCGTCTCGCTCTCGAACTTCGGCGCGCCGAGGATGGCGACCAGATCTTCGCGCGCGATCCGGATCGGACCGCTTTGGCCTTCGGCGATGCGCACCGCAGCGTTGCGCAGCGCCTGGCCGATCAGCCGTTCCAGACTACGCACGCCCGCTTCACGGGTGTAGTTCTGGACGATTTCACGCAGTACATCGTCGCCGATCTCGACCTCGCCGGGTTTCAGCCCGTTTGCCTCCATCTGCCGTTTCACCAAATAGCGGTGCGCGATCTCAAGCTTCTCGTCGGCGGTGTAGCCGGCGAGGCTGATGATTTCCATGCGGTCGCGCAGCGGCCCAGGAACGGTGTCGAGCATGTTGGCCGTGGTGATGAACACCACCCGGCTCAAATCGAACGGCACGGCGAGATAGTTGTCGCGGAACGTGTTGTTCTGCTCCGGGTCGAGCACTTCCAGCAGCGCCGCGCCGGGATCGCCTTGGATGCCGGCGCCGAGCTTGTCGATCTCGTCGAGCATCATTACGCAATTGCGCGAGCCGGTCTTGCGAATCGCCTGGATGATGTTGCCCGGCAGCGCGCCGATATAGGTGCGCCGATGGCCGCGGATTTCCGCCTCGTCGTGCACGCCGCCGAGGCTGACGCGGACGAATTTGCGATCCATAGCGCGCGCGATCGACTGGCCAAGCGAGGTTTTGCCGACGCCGGGGGGACCGACGAAGCAAAGGATCGGAGCCTTGCCCTGCGGCGCAAGCTTGCGCACGGCGAGATATTCGATGATCCGCCGCTTGATCTTGTCGAGGTCGTAATGGTCCTCGTCGAGGATGCGCCGCGCCTGCGAGATGTCGATCGGCGTCTCCTCGGGCAAAGCCCAGGGAAGTTCGATCAGCCAATCGAGATAGCTGCGCACCATGCCGTATTCGCCGGCCGCTTCGGGCATACGTTGCAGCCGGCGCAATTCCTTGCGCGCCTGCTCCTCGACCTCCTTTGGCATTTTGGCATTGGTGATGGCCTTATCGAGCTCGGCCATTTCCGCGGCCTTACCCTCCTCGCCTTCGCCGAGCTGCCGCTGGATCGCCGCCATCTGCTCGCGTAACAGCGCCTCGCGCTGGCGCTCGTCGAGCGCAGTTTTGGTCTGCCGGCCGATTTCCTGCGAGAGCCGCAGTACCTCGATACGGTGCGATAACAGCCGCAGCACTTTGTCCATGCGCGCCGAGATATCGACCGTCTCCAGGATCTCCTGCTTCTCTTCCGGCTTCACGTCCATATAAGCGATGGCGAGATCGGCAAGCGCCGACGGACCCTCGATCGACTGGACCGCGGCCAGAAGCTCAGGCGGCGCCTGCGGCAGCAATTGGATGGCCTCCAGCGTCTGCGCCTTCAGATTGACGAACCGTGCTTCGACCTCCGCTGAACTCGTCTCGGGTTCAGGAACCTGCAGCACGCGCGCGACGAAAAATGGCCAGCCGCTGAGATATTCGACGATCTGGAAGCGCTGTACGCCTTGGCAGACCAAGTGATGCGATCCGTCCGGCGCGGTGATGTAGCGCACGATATTCGCAAGCGTGCCCATGCGATGCATGTCGACCGGCGTCGGATCGGCGACCTCTGCATCGCGTTGCAACAAAATGCCCACCTGGCGTTGATCGCGCACGGCCTGTTGCGCAGCCGCAATCGACTTCGGTCGGCCGAGCGTGATCGGCAGAACCAGGCCGGGAAACAGCACGGTATTGCGCACCGGTACGATGATGAGCGCGTCGGCTGGCAGTGGCGGCTGCGTGGTGCCGCCTTCGGTCGCATTTGTCTTCGCGAACATTTCAGTCTCAGCCACGGCTCACCCCCGCTTTCTGCAAGGTGATCACCAGGCAGCCATCGGTGACGGCGTGGCGAACGCTGCTGTAGTGGCCAGCCGGCAGCCGCAGCCGCCGGTAAAAGCGACCTTGCGGCAGCTCAAGCCGATGAATGATGGCTGTGCGCAGGGCAGCCGGATAGACTCGCGTCCCGGCGATCACCAATTCACCGTCTTCGATGGCGGCTTCCACCTTTTCGGCATCAACGCCGGGCAATGCAACCAGCGCCAAAACCTCAAATTCAGTCTCCAAAATATCGACCGGCGGTTCCCAGGCCGGCTGACGGGCCTGCGTGCCGGCGGGACGGAACAACTCGCGATGCATCCGCTCGGCACGCGAGAGCATCTCGCACGCTTCCGACCACATCCAATCGCGGGCCACGTCACGGGCCATGGGGCGTTCCCTCCAGCTTTGGTTTGCATATGTGTGCAGCCAGAGCATAAAATTCAACGGCCGCACAGGCGGACACGGGCCGGCCTAGCCCGCTGTCCCGGCAACGACGTGCCCTGCACCGCGCACACCCTCGCCAAGCGCGCGAACAAAAGCGGCGACCGATTTAACTGTGTCGGCCGTGGCTTTCCCATCGGCACTCAAACTTTGGCGGATCACCTCCACCAGCGCCGAGCCGACCACCACGCCATCGGCGCCTTCCGCGATTGCCCCCGCCTGTTCGGCCGTGCGCACTCCGAAGCCGACGCAGACCGGCAGTTTCGTATGGCGCTTGATGCGCGTAACGGCGGCTGCAACTTTGGCGGCATCGGGGGCGGCGGCGCCGGTAATTCCGGTGATCGACACGTAATAGACAAAGCCCGAAGTGTTCGCGAGCACGGTGGGCAAGCGCTTATCATCGGTCGTCGGCGTGGCCAGCCGAATGAAATTGAAACCGGCCGCGAGTGCCGGCAGGCACAGTTCCTTGTCTTCCTCGGGCGGCAGATCGACGACGATCAACCCGTCGACGCCAGCGCTATTAGCATCGGCCAAAAAGCGCTCGACGCCGTAGACGTAGATCGGATTGTAGTAACCCATCAGCACGAGCGGGGTCGCCGCGTCACGGGCGCGAAATTCGCGCACCAATGCCAACGTGCGCTTCATGTTTTGACCGGACTTGAGTGCGCGCAAGCCCGCTGCCTGAATTGCCGGTCCGTCCGCCATCGGATCTGTGAAGGGCATACCGAGCTCGATCACATCGGCGCCGGCCCCGGGCAGCGCTTTAAGGATTGCTAGCGAGGCATCGTAATCCGGGTCGCCCGCCAGAATGAAAGTGACCAGCGCGGCGCGGCCCTCGTCTTTAAGTGCGGCGAAGCGGCGATCGATACGCGTGGTCATTGCGCTTTGCTTTGCAGATGCCGCGCCACCGTATCGAGGTCCTTGTCGCCACGGCCGGAAAGATTGACCACCATCAAATGATCTTTGGGCTTCTTGGGAGCCAGATCGAACACTTTGGCGATGGCATGGGCCGGCTCAAGCGCCGGAATGATGCCCTCGAGCTTGGACAGGAGCTGGAATGCGTTGAGCGCTTCGTCGTCAGTCGCCGAGAGGAAAGTGACGCGGCCGAGGTCGTTGAGCCATGCATGTTCCGGCCCGACGCCCGGATAATCGAGGCCGGCCGAGATCGAGTGCGCCTCGTTGATCTGCCCATCGTCGTTCATCAGCAGATAAGTGCGGTTGCCGTGCAGCACGCCCGGGCGTCCGCCGGCGATTGACGCCGCGTGCTGGCCGCTGTTGAGGCCGTGGCCGGCGGCCTCGACGCCGTAAATCTCGATCTGCCGATCATCGAGGAACGGATGGAACAGGCCCATCGCGTTCGAGCCGCCGCCGATGCAGGCGATCAGCGAATCCGGCAGACGGCCTTCGGCGGCAAGCATCTGTTCGCGGGTCTCGCGGCCGATGATCGACTGAAAATCACGCACCATCATCGGGTAGGGGTGCGGGCCGGCGACGGTGCCGATGCAATAGAAGGTGGAGCCGACGTTCGTCACCCAGTCGCGCAGCGCCTCGTTCATCGCGTCCTTGAGCGTCTTGGCGCCAGACTGCACCGGCACCACCTTGGCGCCGAGCATGTGCATGCGAAACACGTTCTGCTTCTGCCGCTCGACGTCGACCGCGCCCATGTAGACGATACATTCGAGCCCGAAACGCGCACACAACGTCGCGGTCGCGACACCGTGCATACCGGCGCCGGTCTCGGCGATAATGCGCTGCTTGCCCATGCGCCGCGCTAGCAAAATTTGGCCGAGCACGTTGTTGACCTTGTGCGCGCCGGTGTGATTGAGCTCTTCACGCTTCAAATAAATCTTGGCGCCGCCGCAATGCACCGTAAGCCGCTCGGCGAAATAGAGCGGCGACGGGCGCCCGACATAGTGCGCGAGGTAACCGTCCATTTCTTTCTGAAATTCGGGATCGACCTTAGCTTTCGCGTAGGCCTGCTCCAGTTCCAAAATCAGCGGCATCAGCGTCTCGGCGACGAAACGACCGCCATAGATGCCGAAATGCCCGCTCTCGTCCGGCCCGGTGCGGAACGAATTGGGTTGCTGCCCGGTCATGCGGGGCTCTCAACCGGCTGGGCGGCAAGGCGCGCCGCCGCATCGCGCACGGCGCGCACAAACAGGCGAATCCTGTCCGGATCTTTCTCGCCCGGTGCGCGCTCGACTCCGGAAGAAACATCAACGCCCGGCGCCGCGGTGACGCGCAACGCCTCGTCCACATTGCCGGCATGAAGCCCACCCGACAACATGAACGGCACCTCCAGCTCGATGCCTTGCAGCAGACTCCAGTCGAACGGGCGGCCTAGTCCACCCGGCCGTGTCGCCGTTCGCGGCGGACGGGCATCAAACAACAGATAATCCGCAACAGTCGCGTAAGCCGCGACTGTCGTCAGGTCGCTTTTCGTTTCTACCGCGATCGCCTTCATGACCGGCAAGCCGAAGCGTTTTTTGATCGCCACGACCCGTTCTGAAGTCTCGTTGCCATGAAGTTGCAGGATATCGGGCCGCAAGGCCTCGACGACTGCGCCAAGCAATGAATCGTCGGCATCGACTGAAAGCGCCACCTTTTTCGCGCGGCCGCGCACCCGCCGGCCAAGCACGAGCGCCTTGTCGAACCCAACGTGACGCGGCGACGGCGAAAAAAATACAAAGCCGACCATGTCTGCGCGCTCGTCGAGCGCGACATCGAGGGCCTCGGGAGTCGAAAGGCCGCAGATTTTCACAATAAGCGACATTGGTCAGGCCTGTTAGCGGGCGCGGCCGTTCTACATCGCTACCCGATCTTTGTCTCGCCCGGAGACTGCCCTACCGGCCCGGTGGCCGCAGCCAGAGGCGCTGCGGCGGCTCGCCCGGCGCGGGACCGGTGGCGGGTTTGGAAGCCGCGCCTTCCAGGGCATGGACCTTCTCGCGCAGCCTGTGCAGTTCGCGCTCGAAGCGGCGGGCGGCGCCTCGCCACTTGCCCTGCCGCAGCCATGACGCCAAGCCGCCGATCACGACACCGACGATCAAAGCCGCGAAGATCGGCACGAACAACGGCAACGCCACTGAAGCGGCGGGCTCATTGGAGCTGAACGGATCGAACGAAACCGTTACCGTCAGCCGGTTCGCAACGGCGAAGGCGATGATAACGACAGCGAGCGGCACCAAGACAACCGCCGCGACAAGCCTTCGCAGCAAAACTGGACCTCCGCCCGCACCTGACGCGCGGATCAGGCCTCGACCGCCTTATTGAGCCGCTCGCGCATTTCCTTGCCGGTCTTGAAGAACGGCACGCACTTCTGATCGACTGCGACATGGGCGCCGGTGCGCGGATTGCGACCGGTTCGAGCCGGGCGTTGCTTGACCGAGAACGCGCCAAAGCCGCGCAGTTCCACGCGATCGCCGCGCGCCATCGCCGCAATGATCTCACCGAGAATGGCGTTGACGATTTTTTCGACGTCGCGCTGATAGAGGTGCGGGTTCTGCGACGAAATGCGTTGCACCAGTTCGGATTTGATCATGGCTGCCTGCTGCCGGCTTTCAGTTCGCGCCGGCAGGGTGCCAAAGGGCCAGTAACCCGTCAAGATTGAGCCGCTCGACCGCTGCGCCCCACTCGTCGAGGCTGCGAGCGAGCGTGGCGAAACCGGCCGCGTCCAGCATCACCGCGGCGGCTGCATGCAGGAACGGCAGATCGCTGAAGCGATTGTGCAGCTGATAGTCGCGCACCGGCAGTTTCGCGTCGACCTTCTTCTCCTTCGCCAGCCAGGCGATGCCCGTCCGCTCGTCGCCGAGCTCGTCGACAAGCTTTAGCCCGATACCCTGATGACCGGTGAAGATGCGGCCATCGGCGACGGTTTGCAGCTCGGCGTCGTTGAGATGGCGCCGATCCTGCACC
>JBAUGC010000508.1:0-3074 GCA_049679485.1 Xanthobacteraceae bacterium | reverse complement strand
GGAGCAAGCCGCCGACCTTGATGCCCAACCCCGTCGGCGCAGCACTCAAGGCGGTCCCGCCCGAGGTTGTGCCGCCGCCTAAGCCGGTCGCGAGGCAGGAGCCCCCGCCAATCGTTAAACACTACTGGCCCGCCTCCACGCCGATGGTGGCGCCGCCAGAGGCATCGCCCGCTCCGCCACCGCTCACTCAATAAGCGTTCACGACCGGACAAGACGCGGCGCTCGGCTGCGCGCGCAGCGAGCGCGATCGGCGAGCACGCCAACTGCTTCACATTTTGAACCGAAGCAGGGGCCGGAACGACAAATCGATATGGCTGAACCGGTGGAGACTCACATGAGCACCAACCCGACGTTTACGAGCACGGCACTGCTTCCGAGTGATGCGGTGGCGAGCAAATCCCGATCTGTGCTGCAGCGGCTGAAAAACCTGGACTTTCGCAGCGGCTTAATTGCTCTGGGACTTCTCGGATTCCTCGTCGCTTACTTTGATAAGGACTACGGCATCGCCGACACGTTTCTTTGGATAATCGCCATGGGCATCGATGAAGATATCAACCGCCCGGGAAGACTTATCGACGTGGTGGCAAGGACGCTTCCCGCGATAGCATTGATCATCGCGATGCTGGCGGGTGTTCATCTCTTCTTCGACTGGTGGTTCCTGCCCAACCTGTCGAACATACCGCTTTGATCCTGCGCCAGCCGTCGGCGGCTGCCGATCCTGCTGGCGCAGCCGCGTCAAACCGCAACGCCGCTTAGTTGGCGGCCTTGGCCGATGACTCGTCGGCCTTCGGTGCGGCGGGCGCAGACGTCGCGGCGGCCGGCTGGGCGGTCTGCTCTTGAGTCGTGGCCACAACAATCGGTGTGGCGTTAGCGGCGTGGGCGCCGTACTCGCAGGCTACCGCTTGGTGGACAGTGCCTAGTGCGAGGGCCAGAGCCGTGAGAACGACGAGCTTCTTCATAGGTCGCATCCTCTCAATTTAGAGTAGCTGTTGCCACCCGGCTTGACCTGTACATATCACACACGCCGCACCGTGAACAGCATCCGCTCCATGTTCTCCCCGCGCCGCTGCCGTGTCTCTCGACGAGGTAGCGGAGAGGAGACAGTCCCGATACCCTGTGCCTATGGAACCGCCGCGCGGCATTTACAGAGAACGGAAGGGTTGGGGCGATCAGGACAGCGCTCGCGTCAAATACGACGAACATCAAGAGCTCGACGTCCCGGAAGATCGCTACCGCGCCCGCGGCTACCAGCCGCCATTTGAGCACCTGCCATGGAAAGACGAGAGCGCTAACGACAATGCATAGTGGCGCCACAGGCGAGAACCGCAGCACAATGGCGGGTGGCGCCGGCCTGCCGATCGGGTCTTAACTCGTCTGGTCGACGCGGTATTCAACCGCTTCAAGCAGCATTTGAAGGAAGTCACGAGGGAGTGGTCATGACGATAAAGCAGATCGTCGCGACGGTTTTGCCGGCAGTTGGCCTCCTGCTCGCAGGCGGATTGATCTGCGCCGCGGGCGAGCACGGACCGGGCGTCAGCGACGCCGAGATAAAGATCGGCAACGCCATGCCCTACAGCGGTCCGGCTTCGGCTTTGGGCGCCACGGGAAAAGCCGAAGCCGCCTACTTCAATATGATCAATGCGCAAGGCGGCATCAGCGGCCGCAAGATCAAATTCATCAGCCGCGACGACAGCTACAGCCCGCCGAAGACCGTCGAAGTGGTTCGCAAGCTGGTCGAGCAGGACGAGGTGCTGCTGATGTTCAGCGTGCTCGGCACGCCGCCCAACACCGCGATCCAGGGTTACCTGAACGACAACAAGGTCCCGCAATTGTTCGCCGTCTCCGGCGCCGACAAGTGGAACAATCCCAGGAAATATCCGTGGACGATGGGCTGGCGACCGAGCTATCGCGTCGAGGCGCGGATCTATGGCCGCTATATCCTCAACAACCTGCCCAACGCCAAGATCGGCGTGCTCTATCAGAACGATGATTTCGGCGAGGACTACCTTGTCGGCCTGCGCGAGGCACTGGGCGACAGGGCGGACAAATTGATTGTCGCCACGCAGAGCTATGAAACCACCGACCCGACCATCGACTCGCAAATCGTGGCGTTACAGGCGAGCGGGGCCAACGTTCTGGTGACCGCGGCCATCCCCAAATCTGCCGCGCAAGCGATTCGCAAGGTCTACGACATCGGCTGGAAGCCGACGCACTTCCTCACCTCGGTATCGATTTCGGTCGGGGCAGTGATGCAGCCCGCAGGACTCGAGAAATGCGTCGGCATCATCACGGCGGGTTATCTCAAAGACCCGACCGACCGGCAGTGGCTCGACACGCCCGACTACAAGGAATGGCTGGCCTGGATGAAGAAATATAATACCGCGGGCAATGTCGCCGACAGCTACAACGTCTACGGTTACGCATTGGCGCAGACCATGGTCGCCGTGCTCAAGGCGAGCGGCAACTCTCTCACCCGCGAAAGCGTGATGAAGCAGGCAACGAGCATCCACAATCTTGCGGTGCCGATGCTGCTGCCGGGCATCACGCTCTCCACCAGCGCGGACGATTTCGCCCCGATCAAAAAGATGCAATTGGAGAAGTTTGACGGCGCGACCTGGCAGCCGTTTGGCGAAGTGCTCTCGGGGATGGGCAACTAACCTCGACGTGCAGTAAAACGTTGCAGCAAATCAGGATGGCGGCAGGCTTCTTTCCTGGGTCAGCGACACGTCACAGGTTCGGCATTCAAAGGTGTACAGTTCCGGCAGGCCGTGGAAGCGCAGCGTCTTGCGGACGAGCCGCATCGGCTGCGCGCAGATTGGGCAACGCGGTGGCGTGTGTGCGGAAGTGTTGGCGCTTTCGTCGGACATGAAGGTAACCGGCTCTTGGAACCCACCTCGATGGGCGCGGCGGGGCGGCATCGGCGACCGCTGGCACGCCAGCGCCGCGCTGGCCGCAAGGAAATGGGAACGGAACATTGCTGCGGAGTGGCCGCAGGATTAATGTTTGGCAATCGAAGCGAGCGCCCTAGTCGCCGCCGGCGCTTACCCATAAAATCAAGGCATTAAGCGTAGTTG
>JBAUGC010000507.1:0-5048 GCA_049679485.1 Xanthobacteraceae bacterium | reverse complement strand
GCTCAGCGGGCATCCGTGTCATCCATCGTTCTGCAGCGTTTTTCAACGCGGACCGTGCTTTCCCTATTACCTGCCGCCGATCGGTCAGGATTTGCGGCTGACGATCGTTTCGACCGACGACAATGATCCGGCGAACAAAAAAAGCAGCGATGCAGAAAAGAGCGCCGATGAGGCAAAAGGCACTAACGACTTGAGCAAGAAAAGCGATGATGCGGACAACACGACCGACGATCACAGGCTGGATACAATCCGCGCCATGTTTGCCGCGCTGCGCGAGTGCTGGGTGCCGCCGCCGAAGGACGAGGGGCGACATGGTATGGAATACACCATCCGGCTCGCGTTCAAGCGTGACGGTGAGGTCATCGCTCCGCCCCGCATGACCTACGTCAGCCACGACGCGCCGCTGCAGGTCCGCACGATCTATCGCGACGCAATCGACGCGGCGCTCAAGCGCTGCACGCCGCTGCGTTTCAGCGAGGGCATGGGCGGCGCGGTCGCCGGGCGTCCGATCGCCATCCGCTTCGTCGACGATCGCACGATCGATAACGCCGCGAATCCGCAATGATCGGCGCCCAGCGGCGGCGATCATGCCGCCAAATGTCGCGTGCGTGAATGCGCACCGACCTGTTCGATTTTGCTCTTCCCGAAGACTGCATTGCGCTTCGGCCGGCGCACCCGCGCGATGCCGCGCGCCTGCTCGTCGTGCGTCCGAATGCGGCGTTCGAAGACCACACGATGCTCGATCTGCCGGACTTGCTGCGGGCAGGCGATGCGCTTGTTGTCAACGATACCAAAGTAATCCCCGCAAGCCTGCATGGCCGCCGCATCGGGTGCGGCGATCGTGAACCGGCAATCGCGGCGACGTTGATCAAAAGGCTCGACGGCGCGCGCTGGCTTGCATTGGTACGTCCTGCCAAGCGTCTTGCCGTCGGCGACGTCGTACGCTTCGGCAGCGAAGGCCGCGTCTGCTTCCTCGACCAGCTTGACGCCACGGTCGAAGCCAGAGGGGAGGGCGGCGAGGTGACGTTTTCGTTTGCCTTCCACGGCGCCGTGCTGGACCAGGCGCTGGCCGAGCGCGGCGACATGCCGTTGCCGCCGTATATCGCCGGCCGCCGCGAGGTCGACGAGCAGGACCGGATCGACTACCAGACCATGTTCGCGCGGGAGGAAGGCTCGGTGGCGGCGCCGACCGCGGGGCTGCATTTCACCGAAGCGCTTGTGGAAGAACTGGGCGCGCGCGGCATCGCGCTTCACCGCGTGACGCTGCACGTCGGCGCCGGCACGTTTCTGCCGGTGAAGGCGGAGGATACGTCCGGTCACCGCATGCAGCCGGAATGGGGTTTCGTCAGCGCCGAGACCGCGGCGGCGCTCAATGCGGCGCGCCGCGGCGGTGGCCGCATCGTGGCGGTCGGCTCGACTTCGTTGCGGCTTCTCGAAAGCGCGGCGGCTGAAGACGGTACGCTTGCGGAATTCTCCGGCGAAACGGCTTTATTCATCGCCCCGGGCTACCGCTTCCGCATCGTCGAGGCGATGCTGACCAACTTTCATCTGCCGCGCTCGACTTTGTTCATGCTGGTTTGCGCCTTCTGCGGTCTGGAGGTGATGCAGCGCGCCTATGCGCACGCGATCGCGCAGGGTTATCGCTTTTATTCATACGGCGATGCCTGTCTGCTGTTTCGCGCGTCCTAGCGGCCGATGAAAGCTGATATTAGGCCCCATGCCTGACCCGTTCTCCTTCTGTCTGACTGGCACCGACGGCGCCGCGCGCACCGGCGAGATAACGACGGCGCACGGCCTCGTGCACACGCCGGCTTTCATGCCGGTCGGCACGCAAGCCGCGATCAAGGGCGTGCATCACGACGACGTCCGCGCGTCCGGCGCGGAGATTCTGCTCGGCAATACCTATCATCTGATGCTGCGGCCATCGGCGGAGCGGGTCGCGGCGCTCGGGGGCCTGCACTCCTTCATGCGGTGGCCGCATCCGATCCTCACCGATTCCGGCGGCTTTCAGGTGATGTCGCTCGCGCCGCTACGGAAGATCACCGGGGAGGGCGTGACATTCCGCTCGCATCTCGACGGCGCAATGGTGGAGTTGACGCCGGAGCGCGCGATGGAGGTGCAGATCCTGCTCGGCTCCGATATCGCCATGCACCTCGACGAGTGCGTCAAACTTCCAGCCGAGCGTGCCGAGATCGAGCGAGCGATGAAGCTGTCGCTGCGCTGGGCCGAACGCAGCAAACGCGCGTTCGAGCGTGCGGCGCCTCGCCGGGCGCTGTTCGGCATTGTGCAAGGCGGCGATGACCTGCATCTGCGCGAAGCCAGTGCGCGCGCGCTCGTCGACCTCGGTTTTCCTGGTTACGCCATCGGCGGTCTCGCGGTCGGCGAGACCCAAAGCGTGATGCTGGAAGTCGTTGCAGCGACCGCCGCCGCGCTTCCCCCTGATCGGCCGCGTTATCTGATGGGCGTCGGCACGCCGGCGGACCTGCTCGAAGCCATCGCCCGCGGCGTCGACATGTTCGATTGCGTAATGCCGACCCGCAACGGCCGCCACGGACTTGCTTTCACCCGGTTCGGCCCGATCAACATCAAGAATGCGTATCACGCGGACGATCCGCGGCCGCTCGACGAGGAAAGCCGCTGTGCCGCGGCGCGCGAGTTTTCCCGGGCCTATCTGCATCACTTGTTCCGCAGCGGCGAGGCGCTTGGCGGCACGCTCCTTTCGCTGGTCAATCTGTCCTACTACCAGGACCTCATGGCGGGCGCCCGCACTGCCATCGGCGCCGGCCGCTTTGCCGACTATGCGGCGGCGACCAGGGAACAATGGGGGGCAAAGCGCGACATTCGCGAAAGTCACGACTGACAAAAAAGAACCCGCAAAAAAGAACCCGCAAAAAAGAACCCGCCGGTCGCGAAATACGCCGGACCGGCGGGTCACTTCACTTTCGCGCCCGCACTCAAACGCAACCAGCGGACACGGACACAACCTTATAAACTAACGCTCCAACGCATTAACGCAGCACGATCGTCCCGGTTCCTTACGCTCGGCTCACCTAACGGCGGGGCGTTTCCTCCGATGCGGGGCGACTATGACTCAACAACCGAGAAATGGCCTAGGCGCGACAGCAAACCGGGCCTAACGCGGCCATAACGTAATCGACGTGACAAACTCGTGGGCGCAATCGTCGCACGACCAGGTGTTGCGAATGCGGCCTTTAACGTTGAATTCCGCTTCCTCGGCGATCAACAGCATGCTCCCGCAGCGCGGGCATCTGGGTCGGCCGAAATTTTGGTTGGCAGCAAGCTCGTTATAGGCGCATTGCAAGTTCATCGTCGATCTCCTCGACGTTCACCTCACGCACCCCAATTTGTCCCTGTGAGCGGAAGTTTGCACAGCGTCTGTGGCGCTGCTGCGACGCCTTTATGAAACTCTCGTGGCCGGCGCGGGTCATTTTTGCCGATAGGGAGAAGTTCCACGAAAGTTTCCTAAAACTGCGGGAAATGAACATCTCTTGCGGTTTACGCATAGACCCGCAGCGTCGCGCGCCTCTAATCGTCAGTCGAGCCGAGAGGGGCGAATGTCAAGTAATCTCAGCGCAGGAGCGGCTAAGCGGGTGGTGGTGGTCGGCGCAGGGATTGCCGGCCTTACTGCCGCCTACGACCTCAAGAAAGCGGGCTACCAGGTCACAGTTCTGGAGGCGAAGGACATTCCCGGCGGCCGCATGGCCGAGAAGCTGGAAGGCTCCTTCATGAAGTACACCGGCGCGACCGGCCTGTTCCGCTTCTACAAGGACATGTGGGACGTCATCGCTGAACTCGGCCTGAGCGAGCGCCTGATGCCATATCCAAAAATGGGCAGCGGCATCGCCAACAACACCGAAGAGACTTACGCGCTCGATTTCAATCAGACCTGGGGCATGCTGAGACATCCCGCCTTGAGCGTCGGCTCGCGTTTGCGGCTTGCCTCGCTGATTCCGGATTTCATAAAGGCGCGCCGCGCCGTCGATCCATGCCTGATCCACACCGCGGCGGCTTTCGACGACGAGAGCATGGCTGAATACCTGACGCGCAAGGTCGGGGCCGATTTTCTGGAAAACGTCGTCGCCGTCGTCTATCGCAATTTGTGGGCGTGGAACGTCGAGCAGGCTTCGAAGGCCTACTTCCTGATGATCTATCCGCACGTCCGCAATCGCCCCTCTTACACGTTCACCACCGGATTTGGCACGCTCACGCGGGTGCTGGCGGATCAGCTCGACGTCCGCTTCAACACGCGGGTCACCTCGATCGAGCTCGGCGACGACTGCGAGGGCCGCAGCGTGATCTGCGAAGGTCCGCAAGGCCCGCAGAAGCTTGCCGCCGATATCGTGGTATGCGCGCTGCCCGGCAATACCGTGTCGTCCGTCGTCGCCGATCAGACGCCGTGGGAGAAGAGCTTCTTCGCCGATGTGCCTTACGCGCAGTACGCGATGGTCGCTTACGTGCTCAAGAACAAGCCGGCGATGGAATTCGACATCCGTACTTTCCATACCCGCCGGCATCGGACGCCGATCTCGTTCATCAAGACATTTCCCGGCTCCGAACGGCTGGGTGACCCGCCGCGTTTGTGGCTGGTGCTGGCTCCGGACCGTCAGCGGCATTATCTCGACAAGGACGGCTCAAATCTCGATCGGGTCGCGCGCCACTGGGCCAAGCAGATCTATCCGTCGCTCGAACAGGACCTCAAGGAAGTCCACGAAATGTACGCGAACTACACTATTGCGAGTTTTCCGCCCGGCCAGGCGCGCAAGGTCAGGAGTCTGTTGTCAGTTCAGGAGGCGGGTCCGAAGAACATCTATTACGTCGGCGATTACCTCGGTAACGCGACGACGGGAGGCGCGCTTGCGATCGGCCGCCGCACCGCGCGCAAGATCGTCGAGCATTGGGCGCACTGACGCTGCCACGGCCTGGCGCGGCGGCGGCCAGCATCAGGAACTGCGGCGCCGCGCCGCGCGCAACGTTGCCGATGGAAGTTCGCCGAACGCTTTGCGATAGGCGCCGGCAAATCGGCCGAA